>DATAQH010000137.1:0-7147 GCA_036264815.1 Candidatus Cybelea sp. | reverse complement strand
GTTTCGCCCCTCGGTTCAACCGTATTTGATCTCGTGGTTCAAGTACGACCCGGCGGTTGAGATCGGTACGATTCAGATTCCCGCGACGATCGTCCAGGGGACGGCCGACGTGCAGGTCAAGATGCTCGACGCAGACGCGCTCAAACGAAGCGATCCCTCGGCCAGGCTGATCGTCATCAAAGGCATGAATCACGTGCTGAAATACGCGCCGGATGTCTCGTCGGAGGCGGCGATTGTCGCCGGCTACCAGAACGGCTCGCTGCCGGTCGACCCGCAGGCGGTCGAGGCGGTCTACTCGTCAACGGTCAAATAAGCGAGAGGGGTTGCCGGGCCGCGGCGTTCAAAAGGTTACGCCCGGTGCCGCTTCGAGTTTGGAGTCTAGAAGAAAGAGGATAGTAATGCCCAGATATATGGTCGAGCGAACCTTCTCGGAGGGTCTTCACGTTCCAACGAATCGCGACGGGGCGGAAGCCTGCCTGACCGTCGTCGGCCGCAACGCCGAGAGCGGCGTTACATGGGTGCATTCGTACGTCTCGGCCGATAAAAAGAAGACTTTCTGCATCTACGACGGCCCCAACGAGGCGGCGATTCGCGAGTCGGCGACGAAAAACGGCATCCCGGTCGATAGCGTGACGCAGGTCTCCGTTCTCGACCCTTACTTTTATCAAGATTAAATCTTTTAACCGGGGGCGGTCCGCAGCACTGCGCCCGCCTCCGGAGGAGCACTATGAGGACACTATCTTCTTTGAGCACCGCGGCGCTGATAATAGCGATCGCGGGCTGTTCGTCGGGTACGCAATCATCCTTACCCTACATGCAAAGCTCCGTGGCGATGCGTGCGCTCGGCGGAACGGGCGCCGGCAAGATCAAGCACATTGTCTACATCGTCCAGGAGAACCGCAGCTTCGACGATCTGTTTCAAGGCTACCCCGGCGCGGATACCGTCTCCAGTGGAAAAAACTCAAAAGGCCAAACGATCACGCTGCAGCCGGTGCCGCTATCGCACCAGTACGTGATCGATCACTCGGCGCAAGCGATGTTTTCGGCGTGCGACGCGCCCTCGGGCGATCTGCCGGGAACGCACTGCCGGATGGATGGCTTCGATCAGGAATACGCCGGCGGCGGCCCTCCGAATCCCGAGTACGTCTACGTGCCGCATAGCGACAGCAAGCCGTACTTCGACATGGCGCATGAAGGCGTGCTTGCCGACCGGATGTTCCAGTCGCAACTCGACGAGAGCTTCGTGGCGCATCAGTACGTAATCGCGGCGCAGGCGGCATGGAGCGTCGACCTTCCGTACGGTGCTTGGGGCTGCGAGGGCGGCACTTACGACGAAGTGGCGATTATCAACCAAAACCGGACGATCAACCAGAACGGGCAGCCGCCGTGTTACGACTATCAGACCCTCGGCGACGAACTCGACAAGGCCGGTCTGACGTGGCGCTTTTACGCGGCTACGTACGGCAGCGTTAGCGACGGCGCCGAGTGGTCGAGCTATCAAGCGATCAACCATATCTATCACGGCCCCGACTGGAAGAAAGACGTCATTTCACCGAACTGGCGGTTTCTCAAGGACGTGAAGGCCGGAACGCTTGAGAACTTCACCTGGATCACGCCGGTCTGCGTGGAGTCCGATCACGTCAACTGTCCTGGCGGCTATGGCCCCTCGTGGGTGGCTGCGCTCGTCAATGCCGTCGGCGAGAGCAAGTTCTGGGACTCGACCGCGATCTTCATCCAGTGGGACGACTGGGGCGGCCTCTACGATCACGTTGCACCCCAGCATCTCGATCGCGACAGCCTCGGCTTCCGCGTGCCGCTGGTCATGTTGTCGCCCTATGCGATCGAGAATAAGGTGTCGCACGTTCCGTACGAAACCGCGAGCGTGCTGCGCTTCGCCGAGGATCTCTGGGGCTTACCGCAGATGGCGCCCGCGGACCGGCGCGCAAACTCGCCGGCCAAAGACTCCTTCGACTTCACGCAAAGCCCGCAGAAATTCATCCACATCAAGGCGCCTCTACCGGCGAAATTCTTCGAAAAGTACTTTCCTTCGAACTACTGGGCTCCGGACTACGAGTAACGGCTCATGGGACGGCGGGTTCGACGAGCGTCGTATTCGTCGCTTCGGGCGCGACGAGCGGGCGATCGTAGATCGATCCGCTCGGTTCGCGAATATCCTCGAAGGCGATCGTTGCGTCGCGTACGATGCGGCGGTGCCCAAGGAAGAGGTCACGACCGGCGCTTTCCTTTGAGAGGAACGGAGCGCCGTTTAGGACCGTGAAGTCGACGGTCCACGGTATGCTAGTGAGCGGACTGATCGTGAAGTTTCCGGCCGTGACCGCGCGACGCGGCAGGTAATCGTTCGCGCCGACCCAGAGTTCGCGGAGGCGATTCTCTTTTGGCTTGCGCAGCGGCGTCAGACGAAGGTGGTACGTCGCGACGCCGCCGAGTTCCGGTTGGTCGATGAGCTCTACGCGGTAGACTGGTGCGCGGGTCGACACGACGGCGATCGTGCGGAGCGTCGTCGCTTCGTCTTGCTGTTGCGTCGTTTTCTGTGGGATCGAATAGCGCAGGCCGAACATGTAGGTCGGCTCCAGGAGCGGTTCGCCGATTAGGTCCTGATATGGCGCGGGATGGCCGATCGGCTGGTGAATCACCCAGCAATAGCCCAAGCAGATCGCCGCGTTGATGCTGAAGTTGATGCCGTGGGGAAGCGGCGGAGGCTTCGCTAACTGTTCGTCGCTGATCGGGAAGACGCGAACCGAACCGTTGCTAGTATCCGAACTGGCACGGTAGTGATCGGAGGTCGGGCTCTGGCCGTCGAGTCCGGTAATGGCGATCGTGTAATCGAGGCGCGCAGGGTACGGCGCGCTGGTTACGGCAGCGCGAGCGTGAAGCCAGATCGCATAGGCGTCAAGCACGACGGCCCAGCTCGGGGTACCTCACACGCGTGGTTTCGACGCGACGATGAAGACTTTCTGCACGCGGGGCGGTTCGTGCTCGCGGCGCAGACCGTTCTCCGCCTCGTGCAGGAGTGCTTCGGCGGCTTCGCCCATTTGAGCGCGAAGCGTATCGCCGTACCGTACCAGGAGACGGTAGAGCTCTATCTCACGTTCGCGGGCGCCCTCGATGACTTTGTGGGTGCGAACGGCGAGGCCGGCCGCCTCGAGGTAGGGGCGGTAATCGGCGACGACGGTCGGTATCTCGATATCGGTCAAGGCTTCCCAGGTTACGATCGCCGCGCGGCCACCGGGCTCCAGTATGCGACCGATCTCTATCGTTACGGCTTCCGGCTCGATAAACTGAAACGCGTCGATGCTCGTTACCGCGGTAACCGAGGCGTCGGGCAACTCGGTTCGCGTTGCGTCGCGCGCGTAAAATTGTGCTTGTTTCGCTAGGTTGAGAACGGCAGCGAGTGCATTCGCGTGGGCTATTGCTACCGTTGAAAAGTCAATGCCGGCGACCGACGCGCCGGTCTCTCGTGCGATCCACAGTGCGGGGCCCCCGAGGCCGCAAGCGAGATCGGCGAAAGTATCGCCCGCGCCCACCTGCATCGCTTCGGCAAGTCGCTCCAGGAGTGCCCGATCCACGGAGCTGAGCGGGATCACCCACTCGGGCAGGTTTGTCTTTGTTTCGGTGACAACGGCGCCGTAGGCGTCGCTGTGCGGCAGAGCGGAATAGATGAGGTCGTAGAGCTCGATCATCGACATGGTTGAATTCGCCGCGACCCCGAGGCTACCCGGGGAGGGGATGGGACTATTGGTTGCCGACGTTTCGGGCGAAGGAGTGAAGTATGATTGGCAACGTGCAGGACGAAGATAGCGTCTCGAATCAAGCGTACTGGGACCGAACGAGCGACGAATACCAAGCGGCGCACGGCGATCAACTGGCCCGGCACCCCATGGCCTGGGGCGTCTGGTCCATTCCGGAAGCAGAACTACGAATTCTCGGTGAGGTCGATGGCAGGGACGTGCTGGAGCTGGGGTGCGGAGCCGCGCAGTGGTCGATCGCTCTGACGAAACGCGGCGCCCGTTGCGTCGGTATCGACAACTCGCAGTGCCAGCTGGAACACGCTCGAGCAAATCAGCGAAACGCCGGCGTCGATTTTCCGCTCGTTCACGCCTCTGCGGAAGACGTCCCGCTGCCGGACCGCGCGTTCGACATCGTGTTTTGCGATCACGGGGCAATGTCGTTCGTCGATCCGGCGCGCTCGGTTCCGGAGGCCTCGCGGCTACTGCGTCCCGGTGGACTTTTAGCGTTTTCGGCCGAGTCTGCTTTACACTTTATCTGCTGGGACGACGCTGCCGACTCGGTTGGGATGACGCTCCAGCACAACTATTTCGAGCAACGGTCGGCGTACGATGGATCGAGCATCTGTTTCTCGCTGCCCTACGGCGAGTGGATCGCGCTATTTAGGGAAAACGGTTTCGAGATCGAGTCGCTTATCGAGCTTCGACCGCCGCCGGGAGCGACGACGACGTACGGCGACTACGTTAGCTTCGATTGGGCTCGTTCGTGGCCGGCGGAGCAGATCTGGCGGGTTCGTCGTCGTTGAACGCACGCGCGCGCGCGCACAGAGGCCACAATATGGCGGCGAACCCGAGGTTTAGCAGCAGACCGAGAACGCCGACCTCGGGGCCGTACACCGCGGTGTTCGCGATGCCAAGCGCGCCCACGTGCGTCCCGAAGCCAAATAGAACGTACGCGAGACCGTTCCAAACGCCATGGCTGACGCTGGCGACGACGATCGAGCCTGAAAGCAGTCGCATCATGCCCCACGCCGCGCCGAGCAAGGCCGCATTGAGCAGGAAGACCGGGACTTGAGAGATCGGCGGATTGAAGCCGGTCGGCAGCATGACCGACGACCAATGCCAGACCGCGAAGGCCAAGCTCGTCAAGATCACAATCCCGGCCTTCCCTTGGCCGTTGCGGCCCAGCGATGCCCAAAGCCAGCCTCGGAAGAAGCCCTCCTCGGTGAGCAGCGCTACTGGAATCGTCGTACCTCCCACGAGGAGAAGATTGAACCACAAACTATGTTTCGAATGCGGTGCGGCGGCGGGATGGAGCGCACCGAACAGTGCGGCGATGCCGGCGATCGCTCCCATCACGAGCAGTGGGTACGCGATTGCGAGGCCGTAGGATCGCAACGCGGGCGGACGACCCCACGCAAAGCCGATCTCTTTCGCCGAGAATCGCTGAAGATACCAGAAGATCGCGAGCAACGGAAGCAGCGGTAACGAACTGAACGCCGATAGGCCGGTTGCGTCCATGACCGACGTGACGGCAACGGCCGTGACCACGCCGGCGACCGGCCATCTCAAGGATGGGTTCACGGCTAAAGTACGGCGCGCTAGTCGCCTAGGTTTCGCCCTACCCAGAGCGTCCGGTAGGGCCGCGTCTACACCGATTGGTTCATTCGTTGTCGGCGGGGAGATCCGACGGGCGCTGACGTTCGAAAAAGTCGCCGGATAGGATGCTGGGTATCGGCGTAAACGAGCGCGGCGGCTGGTTATAGTTGAAGACGTCCCCGATGCTCGTGGCTCGCTGGTCCGTCGTGTGGAGCGTGCCGAGGTTCCAGTTCTGCTCGATATATTTCACGATGCTGCCGAACTCGTATTGGGTGTGGCTCACCGCGCCTTGCGGAACGTACGGCGAGATGACGATCATCGGCACGCGGAAGCCCAGGCCGCCTTGATCGTCTCTGCCGCTGCTCCCCGTGCCCAGTGCCGGCGGCGCGACGTGGTCGTACATGCCGCCCCAATCGTCCCACACCACGACGATTGCCGACGTTTTCCAATAGGGGCTCTCGCCGACAGCATTGACGATGCTGGCGACCCACTGCGGACCGTGGTCGACCGTGTCGCCGGGGTGATCGGAGTTGTTCTGGTCTGGAACGACCCAAGAGACGGCGGGGAGCTGATTGTTTTTGATGTCGTCGAGGACGTTCGACGACGGCATCGAGACGTTCGTGCTCCACTCCGGGCCGTTACGCACCGCCGCGATCACGTCGAACGCGTTTAGCTGAGATCCCGCGCACTGCCCGCACATGTTTTTTGCGCACTTGGGGGTTTTGCTTCCGGAATAACACGGAGAATAGTACTTCCAGCTGATTCCCTGCGCGTCAAGGAGATCGCGGAGGCTCGTATAGCTCGCACCCGACCCGGGGAAAGCGCTCGTGCAGGGGAAGGGACCGGCGTCCTTCTCCCATTTGAGGGAGGTCGTAATCAGGTTGGTCTTCTCTTTTGGATTGACCGCGTCGCAACCCCAAGTTGGCCCTGAGGGCGTATCGATAAGGCTGGGACTCGAACCGTAGGCGCCACCGATCGCGGTGCCCCCTCGGATGAGGTCTTGGTGAGCGGTGAAACTCGAGCTGCCTTGCGTTTGGAACATAGCATCTGCTAACACGTATTGTTTAGCCATATCCCAGTATGGCGCGATCTCTTTGTGGCTAATGTATTGATACGGAAAGGTACCCGTAAACTTGTAGCTTCCGGTTCCCCATCCACCGGGGCAAATGCCCTTTGGCTCCATATTGAAGCCGTCCATCGCCCCTTGGTCCCACGCCGTGAAGAACGAAAAATAACAATGGCCGATGTCGTTGTTGAGCTTCGTCGGCACGAGTTTATGCTCGGTAATCGGGACCCACTGGTCGACGTACTGGCTGCCTTGCTTCACCCGCTCCTTGCCGCGCTTTACGCACGCCGTGCCTTTGAAGCAGTCGAATAAATTGTCGAAGCTGCGGTTCTCTTGGATGATGAGAACGACGTGCTGGATGGGCGAGTTTCCCGAGCTGTGGTGCTTCCCAAAAGAGCTCGACCCGAGCGGCAGCCTCGGCGCCGATCCGGCGGCGCACCCGCTCGCGGCAATAACGCCGGCTAGGAATATTGCTTTAAGCCCAGTGCGAAAAAGTGGCGACACGAGTTCCTCCCGCCAAAGCGCGCGGTACGAAACACGTTTCTTTTGTTTAATACACGAGGGGTTCCCGCTTCGCTTGCTTCGACACTTCCTTCGACAAGCTCACGATGACGCGAGCTCGGGATGACACGGCCGGATGTAGGAAGATCGAGCAACGCTTCGAAATCGAGTTTCGATGCTTCTTTGCATTGTGCGCGGGCCGTTTGTGCCGATCGCCGCTCTTATGCTGGCATCG
>DATAQH010000134.1:0-12912 GCA_036264815.1 Candidatus Cybelea sp. | reverse complement strand
GCGTCGAGCACGCGTCCTTTTGCATCCACGGCACAGAACGCGACCCGATGAGCGGACTCGACGAGGGCGCCGCGCGTTACCTCAACGACGACCTCTGCGCGGGCGATCAAACCAGCGCGGGTTCGACGATCGTCGCTTCTTGCTCGGCGAATACTGGGTTGCTCAGGTAGCGTTCGCCGGTATCGCAGCCGATCGTGACGATAAGCTTGCCGCTCATTTCCGGGCGCTTCGCGACTTGCAGCGCAGCCCACACATTCGCCCCCGCGGAGATGCCGACGAGCATGCCTTCTTCGCGCGCAAGGCGGCGCGCGGTCGCAATCGCGTCGGCATCCGTGACGCGAATGACCTCTTGGTAGACATCGGTATCGAGGACCTTCGGAACGAACCCGGCGCCGGTGCCCTGAATCTTATGCGGGCCCGGTTTGCCGCCCGAAAGAACGGGCGAAGCGTCGGGCTCGACGGCGATAATTCGCACGCCGGGTTTCCTCGCTCGCAAAACCTCACCGACGCCCGTAATCGTACCGCCGGTACCTACAGCCGAGACGACGGCGTCTACCGAGCCGTCGGTGTCGCGCCAAATCTCTTCGGCCGTCGTGCGGCGATGAATCTCCGGATTCGCGGGATTCTCGAACTGCGCGGGCACGAAATACTTTCCCGGCGCTCCCGCGGCGATCTCATTCGCGCGGCGAATCGCGCCGGGCATTCCCTCCGCCCCGGGAGTCAGCACGACTTGCGCGCCGTAGGCTTTAAGGAGGTTGCGCCGTTCGATCGTCATCGTGTCGGGCATCACTAAGATGATCGGATACCCCTTGGCCGCGGCGACAAATGCGAGCGCGATACCGGTATTACCGCTCGTCGGCTCCAGAATCGTCATTCCCGGCAGAAGCCGCCCGTCGCGCTCGCCGGCCTCGATCATCGAAACCCCGATGCGGTCTTTCACCGAGCCTGCGGGATTGAACGATTCCATTTTCACCAGAACGGTGCCCGGATAACCCTCGTTCAGACGCGGTATTTTGACCAGCGGCGTGTTGCCGAACGTATCGGCCAAATTGTCGTAGATGCGTGCCATAGTAGTGTGGATAACCCTCGCTTTTCGTCCAGCGTTGCACGCCGGCAGTTCCGGCTCCTCGGGGCACGATGGCGGAGCGGAAGGAAGCGGGCGATTCGACGGACGACTGACTGCCGATGCACAACCGGATCCTCCTCCGAACCCTCGCGTGGTTGGGTATCACCGCGCTCCAGACGCTTGCGCCGGCGCGCGCCGGCGCAGCTTCCGGCATCGCGGACGCACTCGACGCGATCGCTGGATACGCGCCGCGAGCGATGCGCGAACAAGGTACGCCCGGGCTCTCGGTCGCGATCACCGATCGAACGAGAACGCTGCGAATCGTTACGCTGGGTTACGCCAATCGCGAAACGCAGTCGCCGGTTACCGCTCAAACGAGATTCGCAATCGGCTCGATAACGAAGTCGATGACGGCGCTCGCGCTGCTCGAGCTGCACGACTCCGGACGCCTCGATCTCGGCGCGCCGGTTCGGCGCTACCTTCCGTGGTTTGCAATCAAATCGCTTGGCGGACCGATTCTGGTGCACGAGCTGCTCTCCCACACCGGGGGAATTCCAGACGATTATGCCGCCGAGCCCGGATACGTCTACGACGTTTGGGCCTTGCGCACCGCAAAAACGCTGTTTGCCCCCGGCACGTCTTGGTCGTATTCGAACGACGGGTATGCGACGGCGGGCGCCGTGCTCGCGCGCCTCGACGGGCGTCCCTGGGCCGACGCACTGCAAACGCGCGTTCTGCAGCCGATCGGAATGTCGGCGAGCTCGCCGGTCTTTACACCCGATCGAATGGCCGATGCCGCTGTCGGTTATCAGTTCCGCGACAACGACCGGCCCGCGTCGCTTACGCCGCCGCTGGTTCCCTCACCGCCGCTGGACTTCGTCGACCCTGCGGGTTCGGTACTCTCGACGCCCGAGGATATGGCGCGCTACATTCGCTTTTATTTAGCCGGCGGGAAAACCGCCGACGGCACCCGGCTGATCTCGCCGGCGACGTTTGCCGCAATGACGTCCGCCGACGCCTTCTCGAATGGGAAACCGGCCGGATCGCCGAGCACCGTACTCGAGGAAGCGCCGGCGTTCTACAAACAATACGGCTATGGGCTGGCGACGTTTAACGAGGGCGGCGACCACTTGATCGGGCACACCGGAGGCATCTCGGGATACACCGCCTGCATGCAAGCGAACCTCACCCGTGGATACGGCGTCATCGCGTTTGCAAACCTCGTCGAAGCGCCGCTGCATCCATGCGCGATCGTGCTCTATGCGATGAAGGTGCTCCGCGCGCAAAGCCTCGGCGAGCCGCTGCCCGCTGCGCCCCCGGCGCCCGATCCTGCGCACGTTGCGCGTGCCGCTGAATACGAGGGAACCTATTCGGCTTCAGGCACGCCGTCGCTGCGAGTCGCCGCACGCGGCGATCGCCTCTACCTAGAAGACGCCGGAAGAGAGATCGCGCTCTACTCGCGCGGAACGGATCTCTTCTGGGCCGACGCGCCGCAGTTCGCGGTCTTTTTGGTAGCGTTCGGACGCGACCGGCAGAATAAGGTCGTGGAGATGAGTTACGGCTCGCGTTGGTTCGCAAACGAACGCTACCGCGGACCGCAGGCGTTCGCCCACCCACCCAGTTGGAATGCGCTCGTTGGCCGTTACGAGAATACGTTCTACGGTCAGCCGGCGATCGCCCGAGCCGTGATCGTCAAAGACAAGCTCACGCTCGACGGCGTCAGCCCGCTGCGACCGCTAGCAAACGGAAGCTTTGCGTTGGGCGACTCGATCGTGCGCTTCGAGGCGTTGGCCGGTGGTCGCGCGCAGCGCTTGAGCATCGACGACACGCACTTTTACCGGATGGAGCTGCCGTAGCGCGTCATTCGCCGACGTCCCAGAGCAGGCCGAGATCCTTCTTCGAGAAGGATCGGAAGGCGATCAGCGTTTCGGTGCTGAGTATGCCGTCGAGCGCAGCAACCTGTTCGGTCACAAGATCGTTGAGCTCTTCGTGCTGTTTCACGCGCACGATCGCCACCAGATCGTAGGGTCCCGCGACCGAATAGACTTCGGCAATGCCCTCGACGGCGAGCAAATCGTCAGCGATCGAGCGCAGCCGCGTCCGCTCGACTCGCATGAGGATGAAGGCGGTTACCATTCCGCCCTCTTTGAGCGGCCGTCGAAACCGCCCTCCTGCCGTTTGGAGCCCTGCGCCAGAGGGCAAAAACTCGGGCGATGAGAGCTGCGGTTATCGAGCACCGTGGCGACCGCGGGGAGCTCAAAGAGGTTCCGATTCCCCGGCCGGCGTCACATGAAATTTTGGTCCGCATTTCGGCCGCGAGCGTCAACCCGATCGATTGGAAAGTACGCGACGGGGGCGAGCGCGCGATGCCGTTCGTCCTCGGGCAGGATTTCGCCGGCATCGTCAGCGCGACCGGCCAAGGCGTTTCGAAATACCACGAGGGGCAGCGCCTCTTTGGCATCGCTCGCGATCACGGTGCGTACGCCGAATACACGCTCGTTCCCGATGACGATCACTCCCAGCCGATCGCAAAAATCCCCGACGACGTCGGCGATGCGGATGCCGCGGCGCTCCCGACGGCAGGACTTACTGCGCTGGCCGCGCTCGATGCGCTCGGTGTTAAAAAAGATAGCCTCGTCGTGGTGCTGGGAGCGACCGGCGGCGTCGGGAGCTTTTCGGTGCAGATCGCGCGCGACCGCGGCGCGCGCGTCATCGGTACGGCCCGCCGATCGAACGAGCAGCTAGCGCGTTCGCTCGGCGTCGACGAGTTCGTCGCATACGACGAGCAGAACGTCGTGGAGGCGATCCGGACCGCCCATCCGCAGGGCGTCGACGCGGTTTTGGATTTGGTCGATGCCTCCGGCGCGATCGGCGCGATGGCGGCCGCGCTGAAGACAGGCGGGAAAATCGTCTCGACCATCGGCGCCGCCGATGTGGAATGGTTTTCGCAGCGCGGCCTGTTCGCACTCAACATCGTTATGGCCGAGACGACCGCGTCTTCTCACGAAGGTCTGCGGGAGCTGCTCAAGATGGTCGAACGCGGGGCCATTCGCGTGATGATCGGCGGCGAGCGCAGCCTGGCCGACGTCGTCGGCGCGCTCGATGAAAGTAAAAGCGGAGCGGTCGACGGCAAGTTGGTCCTTACCGTCGACTAAGCGCTCGCGAGCCCTACTTGTTCTTGAAGCGAGCCACGCGCTTTTCGTTATAAGCAGCGAGGCCTTCCTTAGCGTCTTCGCTCTTGAAAAGCAACGATTGAAGTTCGCGTTCGAGCGCGAGCGCGTCCTGGAGCGGCAACTCCGCGCCGGTCTGCACGCTTCGCTTGATGTGGCCAACCGCCATCGGCGCCTTGTTCGGCGAGCAGAACTGCTTTGCGTAATCGGTGATTTGCTCGCGAAACTCCGCGGCACTGCCTTCGAAGAGGTCGTTGATCATGCCCCAATCCAGCGCCTGTTCGAAGCTGACCGTCTTTCCGGTCGCCATCAGCTCGATCGCGCGCGACTTGCCGACGAGCCTCGCCAATCGCTGCGTGCCGCCCGTGCCCGGAAGCACGCCGAGCGAGACTTCCGGAAGGCCTATTTTGCCGGCATCTTTGCGTGCGATCCGCAGGTCGGCCGCCATCGCGATCTCCAGGCCGCCCCCGACGCAGTGCCCGTTAAGCGCGGCGACGACGAGCTTCGGCGTTTGTTCCAGGCGCGACAGCGTCTCGTTCGCGTGCAAACAGAACATGTACTTGAACTCGGGCGTCACTTGGTTGAGCATCCCGATGTTCGCGCCGGCCGAGAAGAACTTCTCCCCTTTGCCGGTGAGCACGATGACTTCGACCTCGGGGTCGAAGCGCGCGTCCAAGATCGCCTCGTCGAGCTGACGCATCATCTCGTGCGTGTAGGTGTTTGCCGGCGGGTCGTCCATCTCGACGAACGCCACGTGGCCGTCTTTTACATAGTTAATGACGCGCTTCGTATCGAGGGTGCGCGCGTCGCGGCCGAAGGGCGTCTGTTGTGCGGGTCCGTTAACCGTCGTTGTCATGAGAGTTTTCCTTTGGGGGCGATCCAGCGGGGGACCCGTGCGCTTTGCGCACGGGGGGCGCGGAGTCCGAAGGACGCAGCGCCAGTTAAAAAGTTGGGGCCCCAACTGGATCGCCGGCAGCGATGGCTCATGAGAGTTTTCCTTTTGGGGCGATCCAGTTGGGGTCTTTGAAGTATTCTTTGAGGGCGGCTTCGTCGTCGGCGCTCGGCAAAACGCTGCGCGCGTAGGCTTCCCACTCCGCTTCGCGCAGTTTGCGGCCGTCGACGCTGTAGCGCTGGCCCGAAAAGTCGCCGATCATTCGATTGAAACGCATGTCGGGAACGTAGAAGCTGGTCTCGCCGGCGTTGACTTCGTTCACGCGAGCAACCGTCGCCGCAACTTCGTCGTAGAACTGGCGGCGAGCGCGTTCGTTGAGGTGTTCCTTATCGGCTCCGTCGCCGGCCTTGTCTTCATCGACCCGCCCTTTGATGCCCCAGGTGTAGGCCCACTGCGCCGAGCCGGAGTGATCGGTGCCGAAAAGGTCGAGCGAACCCGAGATCCACTTGTTGTAGTACTTCTGCTGGATCTCGACCGGAATGACGCCCGCCTTGGCGATGCGCCGCAGCCCCGTGATCCCCGTTCCCATGTGGAACGCCTCTTCGCGCAGCATCGGCCCCATCGAAGAGGCCAGAGGCGCAAAGCTCGAGTGCGAGAGCATCGTCAACTGGAACTTACCATCGCGGTCCATGAAGTTCGTGTAGGCGAAGAAGTCGAGCCAGTGCGTGACGTCCTCGTTGAAGGCATTCAGCAGCCGGTTCTTCTTTCCGAACGCGCGCCGTTCGAGCATTTTCTGAGCTTCGATTTTGCCTTCGCTGCCGAAGTGCTCGACCATCAGGTGACACATCTGATAACCGTGGCGAGTCTCCTCGACCATGATGCGGACGAGCGACGCCAGATCGTATTCGCTGGGTGCGTTGTTCACGAGAAAGCGCTGCTGCTCGTTGGAGGCAAACTCGGTGTCGCCCTGATAGACGACCATGTTGAGCACGGCGTCGCGCATCCGCTGATCGGGGATCTCGCGGACCCGCTCCCAGCGGCGATCCCCTTTGAAGTCGCCAAAGTAGATCTCGGGCGTCGGCAGCGCGCCGTATTTGGCCTCGAATTGATAGCCTGGCATAAAGCGGTCGACGAGCTCGCGGTCGAGCCCGATGTCGCGGCGCCACTCATCAAGCATGCCGATCCAGTCGTCAAAGGTAGATACGCGGTTCATTTTTGCTGCCTCAATCGTATAACGGAAATTTGGCGGACGGCGAGAATACCGTCATACTACGGCCCCCGCCGGGGAAAGTCAAGTGAAGCGGGCGCCCTCTTCTAAGGAGGAAGAATCGCCGAAGTGACTGAGCCTGCACCCTTGGCTCCTCGAGCCGTGAGCCGCCCGAATTCGTTCATTTTCACGCTCTACGGCGATATGGTGCATCGGCTCGAACCCGACGCAACGCTCTGGATCGGGGCCCTGATCCGGATCATGGCATCCTTCGGAATATCTTCCCAGGCGGTGCGCCAGGCCGTTTCGCGAATGAGCCGCCAGGGCTGGCTGGTGGCACGCCGTGAGGGAAACCGGGCATATTACGCGGTCACCCCGCGCGGCCGCCGCAGAATCGAAGAGCTGAGCCCCCGCATCTACGGTCCGGTCATCGAGTGGGACGGCCGCTGGCGCCTCCTCGGCTACGCAATAGGCGAGGCGCACCGGCGCCGCCGCGAACACCTCCGCAAGGAGCTTTCGGCCTTGGGCTGGGCGCCGCTCTCCCCGTCAATGTGGATATCGCCGTCGGATACGCTGGGGGCTGCCCGGGAGGCTGCCGCCGCGGCCGAGACTCTCGACGCCATTCATCTCTTTACGGCCCGATACAGCGGTCCGCTTAGCGATCGCGAGCTGCTCGATCGCTGCTGGAACGTCACGGAAATTGCGGCCGAGTATCGGGAGTTCGTCGCGCGATATAGGCCTCGCTTCGAACGCGAGCTGTCGCACGGCGATCTGGGCGACGAAGCTGCGCTCGTCGAGCGGCTCTGGCTCGTCCATGACTACCGGCGCTTTACCTATTTAGACCCCGGGCTGCCCAGCGAGCTGCTCCCCGCCCACTGGCCGGGGACGGCGGCGGCAGCGCTCTTTCGCGAGTACTACGCCGCGATCGAAAAGAAATCACAACGGTACTTTCATCTTTGCGCGCAGTGAGAGAACGGGGCGTGCGTTCACCACGTCGAAGCGAGCCGCCCATGCCCAAACGCCTCATGATCGCGCTGGCCGTTGCCGCGCTGGCCGTCGCCGCCTGCCACAGCAACAACACGGTGACGCCGACTCCGTCCAGTACGCCCGTGTCGCCGTCTCCCAACCCCAAAGATCACAAAGCTACGGCAGAGGTCACCTCCAACGGCACCCCTGTACCGCTGATTCCGGTCGAAATCTCGACGCCGGCGAACCCAGCGAGCCCTCGTCCGGGCACCCCGTTCGATACCGAGATCACCGGCAAAAAGGGTATGGCGCACTTCTTGATGCTCGACCCGAAGAAGACGTATTGCTGGGTTGCAGTCTTTGGATCGGGACATAAATCGTCGGATTGTGCCGGCTGGGAAATCTGGCAGACGAGTACGATCCTGCTGGGAACGTAGGTCCCTCGGCTTCTTGCGGCCTTCACTCATCCTCGTGCAGGTGAAGGTGACATCCGTCTTCCGCGTCCGACAGCACGTCGCGCGCCTCCGCGAGAACGGCACCCGAGAGCGGGCGATTCGGCGGCTCTACGGTACCGTGTTCGGCCAGAAAATCGACTTCGCTCCAGTCTTCCCAGGTCTCGAGCGGTTCGCCATCGGCCGTGGCTGGAAAACGGACGCAGAATCCCTGATCGAGATGCAGTCCAACAACGCTGACCTCCGTACCCCGGGGAAAGTACGTTCCGTCTTTCCAGAGCGTACCGTACGTCGTGTTGTAGCGTTGGCCGATCTTGAATCCTTCCACCATAATGCAGCCGCTATACTCGAAACGGATCCATCGGTTTCTCTCCAATGTAGGTGAGAACGCTTTTGGTTTCGCTGTAGAGACGCATCGTCTCCATCCCCAGTTCGCGGCCGTATCCGGAGGCTTTGTATCCGCCGAACGGAACGCCGGGAAACACCGCGTACGGCGTATTGATCGCGACCGAACCGCTGCGGATTGCGCGCGCGACGCGGTTCGCCCGCCCGATGCTCGAGGACCAAACGCTCGCCGCCAAACCATACTCACTGTCGTTGGCCAGCGCAATCGCCTGCGCTTCGTCGTCGAAACGAACCAAGACCGCCACCGGCCCGAAGATCTCCTCGCGCACGATGCGGTGCGAGCTTTTGGCTTCGTAGGCCGTCGGATTCCAGAACATGCCGCCTTCGAACGAATCGCCGAGTGCGGGTGAGCCTCCGCCGAAAATCGCACGCGCGCCTTCGGCAACGCCAACCTCGCAATAGCTGCGAATCTTTTCGAACTGCTCCGTCGTAGTGATCGCCCCGATCTGCGTCTGCGGATCCTCGGGATCGCCGACGCGCAGCCGCTGCGCTTTCTGGGCGAAGCCCTCCGCGAAGCGGTCGAAGATCGGCGCGTGAAGGAGGATGCGCGAACGGGCTTCGCAGCACTGGCCCGCGTTATAGTAAACGCCGTACAGGGCACCGGCGATCGCCGCGTCGAGGTCCGCATCGTCGAAGATGACCGAGGGCGACTTGCCTCCTAACTCCAGCGTAACCCGTTTGAGCGTTTTAGCCGCCGTCGCCGCGACGACTCTGCCGGTTTCGGTAGACCCGGTAAAAGCAATCTTGTCGACCGCGGGATGCTCGACGAGCAGGGCGCCCAAGCCGCTGCGCGATCCGGTTACGACGTTGAGAACGCCGTCGGGTACGCCGGCTTCCAGGGCGAGCCTTCCCAACTCGATGGCCGTCAACGGCGTCACGTGCGCCGGCTTGAGCACGATCGTGCACCCGGCCGCGAGCGCGGGCGCAACCTTCCACGATGCCAGCAGCATGGGAAAGTTCCAAGGCACGATCGCGCCGACGACACCAACCGGTTCACGCACCGTGCTCGCGAGGTAGGTAGGCAGCGGCGGCGGCAGCGTGTCCCCGTAGTTCTTGGTTGCGGCGCCCGCATAAAATTCGAAAGTATCGATGATCGCCGAGAGCTCGCCGCGCGCGGTTCCGATCGTCTTCCCGTTGTTTCGCACTTCGCAGAGAGCAAGCTCGTCGGCGTGCTCGGCGATCAGCTGCGAGAGTTTGTAAATAACTTTTGCCCGGCGCGAGGCTGCCATCGTCGCCCACTTTCCGGTATCGAAAGCACGCCGCGCGGCGTCGACCGCATCGTTGAGGTCCTCTTTGGTCGCATCCGCCACGTCGGCAAGCTTGGCGCCGGTCGCGGGATTTCGGATTTCGTACGTCGCTCCGTCGGCGGCATCTCGCCACGCTCCGCCGATCAGAAGCTGCGTTTTGGTCGTCGTCTGCGTTGAAGTCATCTTCGGCGCCTTCTACTCGACCCGCTCGAATACCGTTGCAATCCCCTGCCCGACGCCGATGCACATCGTGGCCAGCCCGTAGCGTGCCCGCCTGCGCTCCATCTCGTGCAGCAAGGTCGTGACGATGCGCGCTCCGCTGGCTCCCAACGGATGGCCGAGTGCGATCGCGCCGCCGTTAACGTTGGTTTTCTGCGGATCGAATCCGAGCTCGCGCATGCACGCGATTGCTTGGGAGGCAAACGCCTCGTTGATCTCGATCAGATCGAGATGTTCCACGCCGAGTTTCGCGCGGGCCAAGGCCTTGCGCGTTGCGGGAATCGGCCCTAAGCCCATAACGTTGGGCGCAACCCCAGCGCAAGCGGATGCGACAAAACGTGCGATCGGGCGCAGCCCCAAGCTCCGCGCCGCATCTGCCTCGCAGAGCAGCACGGCAGCCGCACCATCGTTGATACCCGAAGAGTTGCCGGCCGTTACGCTCCCGTCTTTCCGAAACGCGGGCTTGAGCCTGCTCAACGCTTCGATCGTCGTCGCCGGGCGTGGATGTTCGTCTTCGCTCACCTCACTGCGCGGCGGACCCTCTACCGTTACGGACACCAACTCCGGCGCGAAAGCATCGCGTTGGGCGGCCGCCTTACACTTCATCTGGGATTCAAAGGCAAACCGGTCTTGCGCTTCACGCGTAATGCCGTATTGCGCGGCAACGTTCTCGGCGGTCTCGCCGAGGGATACCGTATGCTCCGGTGGCATCTTCGGATTGATCATGCGCCAGCCGAGCACGGTATCGAAGAGCTGCTGCCCTCGCGCGAACGGCGCTTCGCCTTTGGGCAGAACGTATGGCGCGCGAGTCATCGATTCGACCCCGCCGGCAATCATCACGTCGCCCTCCCCGAAAGCGATGGCCTGCGCGGCCGAGTTGATCGCTTGGAGGCTAGAACCGCACAAACGGTTGAGCGTGGTTCCGGGAATCTCGAGCGGCAGACCCGCAAGCAGCACGGCCATCCGCGCGACGTTGCGATTATCTTCTCCGCTCTGGTTCGCCGCACCGAAATAAACGTCGTCGATCCGCTCCGGTGCGACGCCCGTTCGCTCGACGATCGCGCGCACCGCGACGGCGGCGAGGTCGTCGGGGCGCACCGATGCCAGTCTCCCGCCGTGCCGGCCGATCGGCGTCCGAACCGCGTCGATGACCCAGACCTCGCGGCTCATTCCGGCGTCTCCGGCGCCGCGGGTTCGACGTCGAGAAGCCAGAGTGAGCGATGCGGTGCGAATTGATCTCCCTCGGCGTCGGCGAGCCGCTTGAGAATCGTCCGGACGCGCGTGCCGCCGATCTCGCGCCCCCAGGCGATAGGGCCGCCCGGATAGTTCGCCCCGAGCATCATCGCCTCGTCGACGTCCTGCGGGGATGCCACGTCCTCGGCAACGGCAATCATCGCCTCGTTCACGATCGAACCAATCGTCCTTCCCAAAAACAGCCCAGGCACGTCCTCGACCAGGACCGCCGCCTTGCCGATCGACGCAAAGAGCTCTTGCGCGAGCTCTAGTGCGTCGTCGGAGGCTTCCTCCGAGTTGACGATCTCGACGGCGGACTGGCTCGCGACCGAGCCTAGAGCGCCAAATCCCACGAGCCGCTCCCCGTGCCGCATTCGCCGGGCGCACGCGGAGAGGTTCGTCGCATATGCGTCGGCGATGATGATGCATTCTTTTTCGAACGCGGCATCGAGCTGCGCAATGATCTCGCTGCGGTCGGAGGCGCCGTCGCCCGCATCGACGATGATCGTGCTCTCCGGCAACACTTCGTCGAGCATCTCGTCATTGGCGATGACTTGGACGCTCGCATACCGCTCGCCGATCAGCTCCGCGAGCTCCTGTGCGTGGACGCCGAACCCAACGATCGCCACGATTTCGTCGGCGTTGGGCTGCTCGTCGATTTGCGCCGGCTCCGGCTCGAAGCGCTTCGCTTTGCCGTCGGCATAGGAATAGAATCCTTGCCGCGTCTTTCTCCCGAGCAGTCCTTCCGCAACCATGATACGTTGGGTTTGTGCGGGCTCGAGCCGCGCCGCCTCGGTTCTTTGGTAGACGGACTCGGTGGTCGCCAAATTTACGTCGAGACCGATAAGATCCATTAGCTCAAACGGCCCCATCGCAAAGCCGGCAGATCGCGCGAGCGCGTCGAGCTCCGGTACCGATGCGACGCCGCGCTCGAGTGCACGCAGCGCCTGCAGGTAATAGGGACGCGCGACGCGATTCACGATGAACCCGGGCGTGTCCCCGACAAGAACCGGAGTCTTACCGCAGCGCTCCACAAACTCGAAAGCGCGATCGATCGCTTCTTGCGCGGTCTGCTCCGCTCGCACGATCTCGACGAGCCGCATGCGCGCGGGCGGATTAAAAAAGTGAAGACCGATGACGCGCGCCGGATTCGGCGCGACGTCCGCGAGTTCGGCGACCGAGAACGACGATGTATTCGTCGCCAGAAGTGCTTCGGCAGGCAACGATTTTGCGAGCTCGAGGAAGACTTCCCGTTTGAGTTCGAAACGCTCGGGGACCGCCTCGATGGCCAGCATTACGCCCTCGCGCGGCTCGATGCGATCGGCCCACTCGATCCGAGTTGCCGGCGACGCATCGCCCGAGCGCTCTGCTTCGCGAGCAAACGAAGCGACGGCGCGCTCGCGCGCGCTCGCTTGCGGCTCGACGATCGTTACGTCGAATCCCGCGCCGGCGGCGACGAGTGCGATACCGGCGCCCATCGTTCCACCGCCGACAACCATTACACGTTCGGGCATGGGGCGCACTTCGTTAAAGGAGGGATAAACGCTTCGTCGCACTTCGCCTACTGTGGAGAAGCCCCAGTGGCGCGTGCGATCCTCGACTTACGTGGTCGACTCGCCGTACATGCGCTTGCGTGCCGACGAGATCGAGCTCCCGAACGGCACGATCGTTTCCAACTATTACGTCCGCGAGTCGTACGGTTTCGCGACGATTCTGGCGCTCACGCCCGACCGCCACGTCGTCCTGGTACGCCAGTACCGCTACGGCGCGGATTCGATTCACCTCGAGCTGCCGGCTGGAATGCTGCAGGACGCCGAGGACCCGCAGGCCTGTGCGCTCCGGGAACTGACCGAGGAGACCGGCTACGAGGTCGCCCACAGCGAGCCGGCGGCCGAATATCTCCCCGAGCCGGTCCGGTCGACCGCGCGCGCCTACGTTTATATAGGCTACGATGCGCGCAAGACCCGGGAGCCCCAGCTCGACGCCACGGAGCACCTGACGGTCGAGCTGGCAACGCTGTCGCGCTTTCGGGAGATGCTCGGCGATGGTACGATC
>DATAQH010000101.1:0-3219 GCA_036264815.1 Candidatus Cybelea sp. | reverse complement strand
TTCTCCCAAATTACGGCGCCGAATGCGAACGTTCACGGCGCCGGCTTTCTCCAATGGGATGGTACGTACTTAGCGTTTGCAAAACTCCACGGCGGCGCGAAGAAGGACGAGCCCGCAACGATCTATCAGTTGCAGATTTCCGGTCAGACCGCTCGGGTTGCCAATACGATCACGCTCAACGGCAGTGAGGTCAGCGACCGCCGCGGCTGGGCCACGCAGCAGTTTTGGCTTCACAACCACACAATCATCAGCCCGAAGACCACGGACGACCGAGTCGGCCTTTGGGAATACCCTGCCGGCGGCAATCCTATCAGGAGCAACGTTCAAGCGAGTTACACGGTGCGCGGCTTGACGGTCAGCGACGGACCAGGAACCAACACGCGAAAATTGCATTGATCCAGCGCTGGAGTGCTCGATCCGACTACTGATTTCAGACGACGTGTTCCCCAGCATCGAGCCCTACGAGAGCGGTCTGCTCGCCGCGAGCGATGCCCAACGGATCTACTGGGAGTGCTCGGGCAATCCGCACGGAAGGCCCGTCGTCTACCTGCACGGCGGACCCGGCTCCGGCTGCAGCCCCCGGAATCGCTGCCTCTTCGATCCGGAGGTTTACCGAATCGTTTTGACCGACCAGCGCGGCTGCGGGCGCAGCCGACCGCTGGTTGAGAGCGTCGCGGATCTCAAGGTCAACACGACGCAGCACCTTGTCGCCGATCTGGAACTCTTGCGCCGGCACCTCGCGATCGACCGCTGGACGGTCGTCGGCGCATCGTGGGGCACGACGCTGGCGCTTGCGTACGCGCAAGCGCATCCGCAGCGGGTAACCGCGCTCGTTCTTGCGAGCGTCACGACGACGTCGCCGGGCGAAGTGCGATGGATCACGCATGGTGTCGGCCGAATCTTCCCCGAGCAATGGGAACGCTTCGCTGCCGTCGCCGAGGGCGACCCGGATCGCGAGCTCCAGCTACCCGGCATCTACGGTGCACTTCTCTTCCACCACGACGCCGCGATACGCGAACGCGCCGCACGTGCGTGGTGCGCTTGGGAAGACGCCCACGTTTCGCTTGCTCCCGGGTACGTTCCGAATCCGCGATTTGACGATCCAGCGTTCCGCCTGCTCTTCGCGCGGCTCGTAACCCACTACTGGAAGCACGCAGCGTTTCTCGAAAAGGATCGCCTGATTCGCAACATATCGGTGCTTGACGGCGTCCCGGGAGTCTTAGTCCACGGACGCTACGACGTCAGCAGTCCGCTCGAGACGGCGCGGCGTCTCCACAAGGACTGGCGCGGCAGCGACCTGCACGTCGTTCACGATGCGGGACACGGCGGCAACTCGATGACGGGCGTTCTGCTCGCCGCCATAAACCGTCTGGTCGTCGGCTAACCGCTCGCGGTGCCGATCGGCCGCTCATTCATCGCCCTCTAACCTGCCGCCCCTAGGCTCTCCCCAGGAACGCGTCGCATAATTGATTTCCTATGATCCGGGACCTCGGTCGCGCCGCAGCTATGCTCGCGGTCGTGTTGCCGCTTGCGATCTCCGAACCGGCCGGCGCAGCGCCGCACTCGCCGCCCCCCCGGATGACCTCGCATGCCACGCCCTCGCCGGCTGCGCGCGCTACGCCGAAACCTCAGGCAACCTCGAAGCCGCAGGAAACCTCGACCGTCGACCCCCAGGTCCTCGCGCTCGCAAAGGAGTGGTTTCGCCGCTTCCAAATCGGCGACATCGATCGGACCCAGCTGAGCGATACCGTTAACAAGCAGCTCACGCTCGCGATGATCCGCCGGGAGGCCGCGCAGCTCAAGCCGCTGGGCGATCCGTTATCGGTCACCTTCATCCGCTCGTATCCGATCAGCGGGATGCTCGGATACGATTTTCAGTTGCAGTTCAAATCGGTCCGGGTTATCGAGATGATTGCCTTCGACGGCTCCGGCAAGATCGCCGGCATCGATTTCCTCACGCTCGTCCACAACTAAGGCCCCGAGCTTCCCCTTGCAAATCCCCTTCGACGCTCGCTCGACCGCCGGCGACGTTATTCGCGGCATCGACCTCCGCGGAAAGTGCGCCATCGTCACCGGCGCAAGCTCCGGAATCGGTGTCGAGACGGCCCGTGCGCTCGCCTCGGCCGGCGCGGCGGTAACGCTCGCGGTGCGCCGTGCCGCCGCCGGCGAAGCGACCGCCGCCGAAATCCGTAGAGCCACCGGCAATGCCGCAGTTGCCGTTAGCGAACTCGATCTCGCCGATCGCCGCTCCGTGCGTTCATTCGTCCAACGCTGGAACGCACCGCTGCACATATTGGTGAACAACGCCGGCGTCATGGCCCTTCCGGAGCTGGAACGAACGCGCGAAGGCTGGGAGCTGCAGTTCGCCACGAACTTCATCGGGCACTTCGCATTAACCGTTGGGCTGCACGACGCGCTAGCCGCCGCCAACGGTGCGCGAATCGTCTCGCTGAGTTCCAACGCGCACCTGCTCTCGCCGGTCGTCTTCGACGACCTCCATTTTCGCTTTCTGCCGTACACGCCGATCGTCGCGTACGGCCAGTCGAAGACGGCGTGCGCGCTGCTGGCCGTCGAAGCGACGCGCCGCTGGCGGGAGGAAGACATCGTCGCCAACGCGCTCAACCCGGGCGCGATCGCAACGAATCTGCAGCGTCACACCGGCGGAATGAAGACGCCTCCCGAGCTGCGCAAGACGCCGCAGCAGGGCGCCGCAACTTCCGTCCTTCTGGCCTCGTCGCTCTTGGTCGAAGGCATCGGCGGACGCTACTTCGAGGACTGTAACGAAGCGCAGCCCGTGCACGAACGACCGCCCGGTTTTGGTGCGAAAGGCTTCGCCCCGTACGCGCTAGACCCGGCCAACGCGCAACGCCTTTGGGAGATGGCGCTCGACCTGACATCGCTGCCGGACGATTGACGGTCGCGCCGGGCTAGTTCGGGGCGCCAGCCGTTTCGCGCGTCGCGGACTGCAGGCCCTCGAGGACGTCGAGTAATTAGAAAAAGGCCCCGCGGTTTAACGCGGGGCCTTCGACAGCCCTTCGAGGAGCTCAGGGTGACAGGATGTGGCGGCGGCTACAGGTCTTCCGGGTTGATGCCCTTGAGCCGGTCGTACTGCGTCTTGGTCGGGGACGCGTGCGGGTTGGCGTGGTCCGGGTACTCGCCTTCGTACTGCACGGTGAGCGGTTCGCGATTGCGCTCGTACGCGCTCACGAGCCGGCTCAT
>DATAQH010000030.1:0-8298 GCA_036264815.1 Candidatus Cybelea sp. | reverse complement strand
CGTATCGCTTGGCGAGATCGACCCATTCGAAGACGGTCGCGTGAACGTTGGGACGCGTGTAAACCAGCTCGTATATCGCCAGCCTGAGCAACTCGCGGACCGCCGGCGGCAGCTCTTTGCCGCCGCGTCCCGCAGCGCGGCCGCCGATGAAGTGGTCGAGATACCAGTCGAGCGCGCGGCGCATCTTGATCGCGCCGTACGCCAGCTCCGCGGCGAAGGCGACGTCGCGTTCGTTTAAGCCGCCACTGCGTACCCGATAGTCGAAGGCGGCGTGAGCGGTACGCGCTGCTCCCGCGTCCGCAAAGACGTCGCGCACGACGCGCAACGCCAGTTCACGCGCGCCCACCGCGCCCCCGCATGTAGGCTTCGCCGGTCATTTTTCCACGATTCGGGGCGATCAGCTCGTCGATGACGAGCGCACCCGCTTCGTCGACGTGCGCTCGCAAAATCTTGACGCCTTCGCCGTCGATCTCCGCCCGGGCGGCAGGCTGCGGCGAATAAGCGCGCACCGTGCGCGCGATTCGCTCCGCCGGCCAGTTCCAATCGATGAGCAAATCGTCGCGCTCGAGCAGCCGCGTGAGCGTCGGCTCGCCGTGCTGCGGCGTAGCGCGCAGCTCGCCCCGCTCCGCCGCTCCGAGCGCTTCGCGCAATAGCTCGGCCCCGGTCTGCGCGAGACGATCGTGAAGCTCGCCGTAGCTTTCGTCCCGCCCGAGGTCGACCGGCCGCGCGACGACGACGTCGCCGGTATCTAGCCCGGCATCCATCAGCATGATCGAAACGCCGGTCGTGCGTTCTCCGTGCAGGATTGCGCTCTGAATCGGTGTCGCGCCGCGATATTTCGGCAGCAGCGACGGGTGCACGTTGAGCGCGCCGAGGCGCGGTACCTCGAGCAGCGCTCTAGGAAGAATGCGCCCGTACGAAGCCAAGACGAAGAGATCGAAGCCTCCGAGGGCTACCTCCTCGGCAAACGCGCGCAGCCGCACCGGTTCGTAAACGGGCAAACCCAACTCGAGCGCCGCGATTTTGACCGGGCTTGGCTGCAAGCGGTGGCCCCGGCCGGCCGGCCGGTCCGGCGCGGTGACGACGCCGGCGCACTGCGTTGCGTGCGCGACGACGTGCAGGCTCGGTAACGCGAAGGCGCTCGTGCCGAAGAACAGCGTCTTCAAGCCTCTGCGGCTTCCTTCTCCTCTTCGCTGACGGCCTCGCGCAGGTTGCTGGCCCGATCGATGTAGAGCGCGCCGTCGAGATGATCGACCTCGTGCTGGATGCACTGCGCCAGTAGGCCGTCGCCCTCGATTCGGGTCTTCTCTCCGTTGCGATCCAAACCGCTGACCGCGGCGAACTTGAAGCGTACGATCTCACCGACCATCCCCGGCACCGAGAGGCAGCCTTCGCGCAGTTCGATCTCTTCTCGCAGCGCCTCGATCTTCGGATTGATAATAACGACCGGCTCGTGCTCGTCGTCGTGCACGTCCATCACGAAGAGGCGCTTCGCGACATTGACTTGCGGTGCAGCCAGACCGACGCCCGGCGCGGCGTACATCGTTTCGAACATGTCGTCGATGAGCTGCTGAAAGAGCGGGTCGCCGATCTCTTTGGGTGAGACTCGCTTGGCGACTTTGCGCAGGGCCGGATGACCTTCGACTAGGATTTCGCGGACGTAGGGCATTGCGGGCGGCTATTCGCGATAAAGCCGCCCGCTACTCCGGCGCATCTACGGACGCACGCCCTATTTTCCCGTCTGAAAGGAACTGACGAGAAAGTGTGGAGTGCACCCGGTCCCGCCATCGTTCCAGAAGAGGCTCACGGCCTGCTGAGGACCGATGAAATACCCCGACCCGTACGGACCCGAAATCACCGATTGGTAATAGATCGGATTGGAGTAGGAGGGCGTCGCATGCGGCGTTGGGATCTGCGACTCGCTAATTCCGGTGAACGGGCCGGTGAAGGTCTGTGCTCCGCTGGTTTGCACCAAGAGGAAGTTGAACGCGTTGCTGGGCGGAAGCTGACCTTTCGTCGAGACGTAGATATTCCCAAGCGCCTTCGGCGCATTCTTCGAGTTCGGGATGGGATAGAGCACCTCGAGCCGATTCGAGCTGGGAGGACCGCCGCAGTTCGATCCGGTTCCAGGAGGCGGGGTATTGATGCCGTTGTTTGTGCCATTGCACGCGGTCAGGACGGCGGCAATAGTTAGAAAGACGGCAGCAGTCAGCGACTGTTTCATGGATACAGAATCCCGCCCCACGCCGGGCGGACCCTCCCTGGGCTAATGGGAATTCTCTTAGAGAATGTACCCCGAGAGGTCGGCGTTCTCGACGACGTCGGCCAGCCGCTTGCGCACGTACTCGCTATCGACGACCACCGTGCCGCCCTCTTCGGGCGCCTCGAAGCTGACATCTTCGAGCATCCGCTCGAGCACCGTATGCAGGCGCCGGGCGCCGATGTTCTCCGTCTGCTCGTTAACCCGCATCGCAAAGTTGGCGAGCTGCTCGATCGCGTCGTCCCGGAAATCCAACGAGACGCCGTCGGTAGCGAGCAGTGCCTTGTACTGTTCCACCAGCGCATTTTTCGGCTGCGTCAGAATCGTTTTGAAGTCGGCCGCGGTGAGCGAGTCGAGCTCCACCCGAATCGGCAGCCGTCCCTGCAGCTCCGGAATGAGGTCCGACGGCTTGCTCATGTGAAACGCGCCTGCCGCAATGAAGAGCACGTGATCGGTTTTGATCGGGCCGTGCTTTGTGTTGACCGTCGAGCCTTCGACGATCGGCAGAATGTCGCGCTGGACGCCCTCGCGTGAAACGTCGGGACCGCCGCGCTGCTGCGAGCCGGCGGCGACCTTGTCGATCTCGTCGATGAAGATGATCCCGTCCTCGGCGGCGCGTCGCAACGCTTCGCGTTTGACGGCGTCGCCGTCGATCAGCTTTGCCGCCTCTTCCTGCTCGAAGATGCGCAGCGCTTCGACGACGGTCACCCGTTTCTTCGTGCGGCGCTTCGGAAGGATGCCGCCGAGCATCTCGCCGATGTCGCCTCCCTGGTCCATTCCGCCGCCGAGGACGCCGATCGGCAGGCTCGGCGTCTCTTCGACTTCGATCTCGATAAGCCGTACGTTGTAGAAGCCGCGCTCGATCTCGCCGCGCGTCTGATCGCGCACTCGTTGCGCGTCCGGGGACAGCGTAGCCCCCGCGCCCGGCGGCTGCTGCTGGGCATAGTTGCTGCCGAAGATCGAACCGAGCGCCGCGCCGAGCGGGCCGCCGCCCGTCGAGCTTCCGGGCGGTCGCGTCTCGGGGTGGAGCACGTCGATCACGCGCTCGACGGCGTGATGTGCCGCCATGTCTCCAACCTCAGCGCGCCGTTCGTCGGTAACCGTGCGAATCGCCGCTTCCACCAGATCGCGAACCATCGATTCCACGTCGCGCCCCACGTAGCCGACCTCGGTGTACTTCGTCGCTTCGACCTTGATGAATGGCGCGCCGACGAGTGCGGCGAGCCGCCGCGCGATCTCAGTCTTGCCGACGCCGGTGGGTCCGATCATCAAAATGTTTTTCGGCGTGATCTCTTCACGCAGGTCTTCGCGAGCGCGGGCCCGGTGATACCGATTGCGCAACGCGATCGCGACGGCGCGCTTGGCCTTCCCTTGGCCGACGATGTACTTATCGAGCTCGGCGACGATCTGGCGCGGCGTCAGCGTTGCGGGATCGAGCGTCGTCGCGAGCGTGCCCGTCATGGCAGCGTCTCCACGGTGATGTCGGAGTTGGTGTAAATGCAAATTTCCGAGGCGATCTCGAGCCCCTTGCGCGCGATCTCGCCGGCGGAGAGTTCGGTATTGCGCAGCAGCGCCGAGCCGGCAGCTTGCGCGTAGGGGCCGCCGCTGCCGATTGCGGCGATGCCTTCGTCGGGCTCGATGACGTCGCCGGTACCGGAGAGCAAGAACAGGTGCTCCGGATTTCCAACGATCATCAGTGCCTCGAGACGCCGAAGCGCCCGGTCCTGCCGCCAGTCCTTGGCGAGCTCGACCGCCGCTCGGGTGATGTCTTTGAACTCGGCAAACTTCCCCTCGAACTTTTCGAGCAGCGTGATCCCGTCGGCGGCCGAGCCCGCGAAGCCCGCGAGGACCTTGCCCCCGCTGACCTTGCGCACTTTGCGCGCACCGTGCTTCACGATCGTCTTGTCGAGCGTGACTTGGCCGTCTCCGGCGATCGCGAGCTTGCCGTCGCGCCGTACCGCTAAAATGGTTGTTGAACGTAACATTCGCTTTTTTCAGTACCCCGCGGGCGACGCGACGGTTTCAGCCGCGAAGCGTTCGATCGCCTCGAGCGCGCGCTCGGCCGCCATCCGGCGCCGCTCCCGCTTGCCCAGCTTCCTTCCAGTCTCATCGGCCGGGAAGGCCCCCCACGTTACGTTCGAGGGCTGAAAATCGGAGGTGTGCCGGTTCTGTAAATGCGCGACGATCGCGCCGAAGGCCGTTTCCCGAGGGAATTCGACCGGCGGCAAAGCGAGGATCTGGCGCGCCGCCGCGATGCCGGTCATCGCGCCGCAGGCCGCCGCTTCGACGTATCCCTCGGCGCCGGTGATCTGCCCGGCAAAATAGAGTCCCCGCGTTCCGTTCAGCCGCAACCTTTGGTCGAGCAGGCGCGGCGAGTCGATGAACGTATTGCGGTGCATCACGCCGAGCCGCAGCCACTCTGCCTGCGCCAAACCCGGAAGCCTTCCGAAGGCCTCGCGCTGAGCGGGCCACGCGAGGCGTGTCTGGAAACCGACGAGATTGTAGGCCGTTCCCTCGGCATTCTCTTTGCGCAGCTGCACCACCGCGAACGGCGCCCGCCCCGTGCTCGGATCGCGCAGGCCGACGGGTTTGAGCGGGCCGAAGCGAAGGACGTCGTCGCCGCGGTCGGCCATCTCTTCGATCGGGAGGCAGCCCTCGAAGTAGCGAGTCTCCTCGAAACTCTTCGCCGCGTGCCGCTCGAGCGTGCGTAAATCCGCCAGCAGCTGCGCGTACTGTGCGCGATCCAGCGGAATGTTGAGGTAGTCATCACCGGCACCCTTGTCGTAGCGGGACTGCCGGAACATCGCCGTTTCGTCGAGCGAATCGGCTGCCACGATCGGCGACGCCGCATCGTAGTAATGCAGGCGGCCGCCGCCGAGCAGTGCGTCCAAGCTCGCCAAGAATCCTTCGCTCGGCAGCGGACCGCACGCGACGATCGCCGGTCGATCGAGCGGAATCGCGCCGAACTCTTCCCGCCGCAGCGTGATTCGCGATTCTCCGCCGATACGCGCCTGCACCGCTTCGGCAAACCGCGCGCGGTCGACGGCGAGCGCGCCGCCCGCCGGCACGGCGTTTTCCCGCGCCGCGAGTACTATCAGCGAACCAATACGTGCCAGCTCTTCTTTGAGCAAACCGACGGCGTTCTCCAACGCAGCGCCGCGAAACGAATTGCTGCAGACGAGCTCCGCCAGCGCATCGGTCGTGTGCGCCGGGCCGCTGCGTTGCGGGCGCATCTCGTAGAGGTCCACCTCGACGCCGAGCCGCGCGGCCTGCCAGGCCGCCTCACACCCGGCGAGCCCGCCTCCGATAACCGTCAACCGTTCCATGCTCGAGCGAATTCTCTTAAAGAGGTCAGACCAGCGCGGGCTCTTCCTTAACCTCGTGCTGACGATCGGCCGCGCATTCGAGCTGCGTAACCCCGCCGCGCCGCGTCTTCGAGACGACGTGGGAGTTGCAGATCGGGCAGCGCTGCGATACGACCGCGTCCCACGAAATGAAGTCGCACTTCGGATAGGTCGCGCATCCGTAAAACGTGCGTCCTTTCTTGGAGCGCCGTTCGACGATTGCGCCGCCGCACTTCGGACAAGCCACTCCGGTCTCTTTGACGATCGGCTTAGCCGTCTTACATTCAGGATATCCGGTACACGAGATGAAGCGCCCGAAACGCCCGGTCTTGATGACCATCGGCCGGCCGCAGTTCGGGCAGATCTCGTCGGTCGGTTCGTCGCGCAGCTCTAGGCGCGGCAGCCGTTTCTCGGCCTCTTCCAGCTCGGTCTCGAAAGGCCCGTAGAAGCGGCGCAAAAGGGCGACCCAGTCCTCGTGTCCGTCGGCGACCTTGTCGAGATCGCCCTCCATCTGCGCGGTGAACTTCAGGTTGAGGATTTTCGGGAAATGATCGACGAGCAGATCGTTGACCGCCGCGCCGATCTCGGTCGGCATGAAGCGCCGCTCTTGCTGCGTTACATAGCCGCGGGCCTGGATCGTCTCGACGATGGTCGAATAGGTCGACGGCCGGCCGATGCCGTTATCTTCAAGCGCTTTGACGAGCGCGGCCTCGCTGTAGCGTGGCGGCGGCTCGGTGAAGTGCTGCTTCGGCTCGAGCTTGCGGCAGTCGAGTGCCTCGCCTTCGTGCAGCTCCGGCAACCGAACGCGTCCCTTGCCGCTGCCTTCGTCGTCTTTGCTTTCCTCATAAACACGGGTGAAGCCCGCAAAACGCATCACCGTTCCGGTGGCGCGGAAGCCGTACTCGCCCGCGGCGACCTCGACGATCGTCTGGTCGAACACTGCCGCCGACATCTGCGAGGCGACGAAGCGCTCCCAGATCATCGTGTAAAGCCGCAGTTCGTCGCGCTTGAGCACGTGAGCTAAGCTCGCGGGCGTCCGGTGGATCGAGGTCGGCCGTATCGCTTCGTGCGCGTCTTGGGCGCCCTCGCGGACCCGGTGGACGCGCCCGCCATGGAATGCTTCACCGTACTCCGAGACGATGAACTCGCGCGCCGAATCGCGCGCCGAATCGCTGATCCGCGTCGAATCGGTGCGCATGTAGGTGATCAGGCCGACGGTGCCGTCGCTGCCACCGAGGTCGAGTCCCTCGTAGAGACTCTGCGCCACTTGCATCGCGCGCCGCACCCGCATCCTCAGCTTGCGCGACGCCTCCTGCTGGAGCGTCGAGGTCGTGAACGGCGCCGCGGCCTGCCGGCGCACTTCGCGCTTCTTGATGCCGGCGATGCTATAGGCAGCGCCGTCGAGCGCTTGTAGGACGGTCTCGGTCTGGGCTTGCGTGTGGAGCTCGAGCTTTTCGCCCCGGCGCGAAACGAGGTCGGCGGAGAACGGCATCTCGGGATCGCTCGCGCCGGCGAGCAGCGCCGTGAGGCTCCAGTACTCTTTAGGTACGAAGGCGGCGATTTCGCGCTCGCGATCGACGATCAGTTTGACGGCGACCGATTGCACGCGTCCGGCCGAGAGGCCGCCGCGTACCTTCGCCCACAGCAGCGGCGAGATTTTGTAGCCGACCAGGCGGTCGAGAATGCGCCGCGCCTGTTGAGCGTTGACGCGGTTGAGGTCGATGTGATGCGGCTGTTTGAGCGCCGCCATCGCCGCCTCTTTGGTGATCTCGTGGAGCTCGATTCGCTTCGGATCGGGGAGCTTTAACAGCTCCGCCAGATGCCAGGCGATTGCCTCGCCTTCGCGGTCGGGGTCGGTCGCGAGATAGACCTCGCTCGCGCTCTTTACGGCGCCGCGCAACTCTTTGATGATCTCGCCCTTGCCCTTGATCGTCAGGTAGCGTGGCGCGAAGTCGTTCTCCACGTCGACGCCCAGCGTGCTTTTTGGAAGATCGCGCACGTGCCCCACCGAGGCCTTCACCGCATAGCGCGCGGGAAGAAACTTCTTGATCGTCCGAGCCTTTGTCGGCGACTCGACGATAATGAGGGGCTTTTTCACGGGGCTTAGTATACCGCCGGGGTCAAGGCCTCGCAAATTTCAGCCGTTTTTCGTCGTCCGTTCTCGAGCACCGCGTACACGCGCGCACGCGAATTTGCATGATTCGGAAAAATCCTCTATGATGCGTGCAAAGCGCTGGGAAAAAAGCGCTGTCCAATAACGCTTATCGTCCCCGGGGACGAGGAGGAATGAATGGACTCAGATACCCCGATGAACGGCGGCACGACGCCGGAAGCTGCTCCAAAGCCGCGTCGAAAAGCACGTCGCCGTAAGGCCGTTGTCGCCGTCGCGCTCGCGAAGAAGGTGTCGAACGGCCGGAAGAAAGCGGCCCGCAAGAAAGTCGCCCGCAAGGCCGTGCGCAAAGTGCGCAAAGCGGTTCGTAAGGTGGCCCGCAAGCGCCGTAAAGTAGCGCGCAAGGTCGGACGCAAAGTCCGTAAGGCCGTTCGCAAGGGCGCGCGCAAGGCCCGCAAAGCCGTGCGCAAGGGCGCACGCAAAGCCCGCAAGACGGCGCGAAAGGGCGCGCGTAAGGCCCGCAAGACGGTACGCCGCAAGACCGTGCGCCGCAAGATCGTCCGGAAGGCGGTCCGCAAGGCAGC
>DATAQH010000403.1:0-4908 GCA_036264815.1 Candidatus Cybelea sp. | reverse complement strand
CGAATTGCGTTTGAGCCGCGAGGCTCGCGGAAGCGTTAGGCGCCAAACGTGTCGCCGAACATGGGAAGACCGCTCTCGGACGAGTCACGCGAAGCCTCGTCCTGAATAACATCCCAGTGCTCGGCGAACTGACCGTCTCCGTCAATTAGAAGAATGTCGGCCGCAATCCAGTTCGGTACGTCGCCGAGCCCCGAAAAGCGCCCGTGCATCATGACCAAGTTGCCGTTTACGACGATCTTACTATTCTCGTATCGCATCGTCGGCGCCGCAGCTCTGACCAAATTGAAAAGGCCGTCTCGACCTGGCGGTATGTGAGCGCTGTGCTGAATGTAGTCGGGCGACCAGAAGCGCTCGGCCACGGCGTAGTCGCGCTTGTTAAACAGCGCCTCGAAGGCCTGTAGGGCCATGGCCTTAAGTTGCTCTTCTGCAGGTGACATAAATGCGCTCCTCTGCGGTTGGACAGCACTAGGTCCGCGGCGGCGGCACGAGGTGCTGAGCCGCGTCGTCCCAGAGCGCGCATTGCGTTCTCGTTCGGAGAGTCCTTTTGATTTGGCGGCCTCAGTGGTAGGGCCTCGCGAATGCCCGGGATGGGAGCGTCGCGAACACGTCCGGATGCAGAATCCAATCGTCTGGATCACTGCCGCCAACCTGCTATACTTGGCCTCGTATGCGGTGCGCGACATTCTCTGGCTGAGGCTGCTGACCGTACTCGCGGCGTCGCTGCTGATCCCGTATTATGCGATGCAGAGCGTTCCATTGCGGGCGGCGATCGAGTGGAACGTCGTGTTTATCGCGATCAACTGCTACTGGATCGTTCGGCTGATCGTCGAGCGGCGACCGGTGCACTTCACGGCAGACGAAGCGCAGCTTCGACAGCTTTCATTCCCGTCGCTCACGCCCCAAGAGGCACGCGACCTCTTCGCAACGGGCGTATGGGACGACCTTGCACCGCATGATTCGATAGTAATTCACGATCGCGAAAAGGTGCGATTCTCCGTGATTCTGCGTGGCGCGACCGACGTAATTTATCGTGGTAAAAAGATCTCCGAACTCGGAGCAGGACAGTTCGTCGGCACGATCGACGTGCGTGCGGACACGCTAGCCGATATCGACGTCTTGACGCAAACGGCCACGCGAGTGATGTGCTGGCCCCGCAGCTCGTTGCAGGCATTCGTTGCGCGGCGTCCCGATGTCGCGCTCGCACTCGAGCGCAGCGTCGGCTTTGAGCTGCAGCGCATCCTCGACACAACGCTGACGAAGCTCGCCCCGCCACCGGCCGCAGACGCGAAATGAATCCGAATCCGGCCAAACTCTGCGCGTGGGGTCCCGACATTTGGATCTGTGATGGACCCCCCGTCCGTGCGATGGGCGTCCCTCTCCCAACACGAATGGTCGTGGTTAAGCTCGGCGACGGTTCGTTGTGGGTCAATTCTCCCGTCACGGTCTCTGCAGAGGAGATCACGCAGCTTAGCGAGATCGGGCCGGTGAAGTATCTCGTGGCGCCGACGCCCCTCCACGTCTGGCGCCTGCAATCGTGGGCAGAGCTCTTTCCGTCGGCGCAGCTTTGGGGGCCGCCCGGCAGACGCCGGCGGCCCGCGCAATTTACGCACAGGCTCGGCAGCGCTCCGCCGGCGCAATGGGCGGCCGATTTGGACCAAGTAATTTTTCGGGGAAATCTCTTCTTAGAGGAGGTCGAGTTTTTTCACTTCAAATCGCGCACGTTAATCCTCGCCGATTTCATCCAGAACTATCCTCCCGATCGAAACCGGCCGTTAACGCGGTGGGTGCAACGGCTGGCCGGTGTTTCCGGGGTCGGCGTGCCGGTCGACATACGGCTTTCATTCGTCAACCGGGAACGTGCGCGATCGTCGCTTGCCAAAATGCTTTCTTGGGACATCCAACGGCTCATCGTCGCACACGGCGAGCCCGTTGAGTCGGACGCGAAGGCCCAGGTTCGGCGCGCGTTTGCGTTTCTGATGCGGGAACCCGTGCCCGCGCAATCTAACGGAATGCTATGACGAGCGGAGCAAATGTGCTGCCCGCAGCCGAGGCCGGTGGCATCGCAGATGCCGATCCAAGATGGTCGCTTTCGCTTCGGATCGCCTTCCGTTTTGCGTTCGCGTACTTCTTGCTCTACTGCGCACCGTTTCCGTTGACATTTATTCCATACGTCGATCAAACCGGCGGGTGGGTCGCCGCTCTCTGGCACGTCGTGACGCAGTGGGTTGGGGCGCACGTGCTGCACCTTGCTCGGCCGATAACGATTTTTGAAAACGGCAGCGGCGATACGACCTACAACTGGGTACAGGTTGCCTGTATTTTGGCAATCGCGATCCTGGCGACAATCATCTGGTCGGTCCTCGATCGCAAACGCCAAAGCTACGATCGCCTCTATCGCTGGTCGCGCCTGTACCTGAGGTTGTGGCTCGGCTCGATAATGTGCTCGTACGGTGCGGAAAAAGTAATTCAGGCGCAGTTCCCGCCGCCGATGCTGTCGACCTTGATCGTGCCGTACGCCCAACACTCGCCGATGGGGCTTCTCTGGACGTTCATGGGAATGTCGAAGGCCTACAACGTCTTCGCCGGCGCCGCCGAGATGCTCGCCGGCATTCTGCTGCTCGTGCCGCGATTCACAACGCTCGGCGCGCTCCTCGGCGCGGCCGTACTGAGCAATATCTTCATGCTCAACATGAGCTACGACGTCCCCGTCAAGCTCTTTTCATTCCACCTGCTCGTGGCAGCGCTCATCCTTGCGGGCCCCGATCTCGCGAGTCTGGGCCGGCTCTTCGTTTTTGGGCGCCCGGCGCAATTGAGGCACGATCCTCCGTTCTTCTCGAACCCTCGCTTGAATCTCGCCGGTCTCGTGCTGCAACTGGCCTTCGCCGCGTTCCTAGTGGGAACCGACCTCTACCAAACGGCGTCGTATCAGAGCCAGCTATCGGCACCTGGGCGTCCGCAGCTCTACGGCGACTGGACCGTCAAAAGCGCAAACGTCGACTGGCAGCAAATCGTCTTCGATGAGTACGGCTACCTGGTCGTGCAGTCTCGCGAAGGAACGATGCGCTACTATTCCCAGAAAACCAACGCCGCGGGCCGGACGATAACGATTACGAGCTACCGCAACCGGCACGGGGGCGGCATTCTACGATTCATCAAGACACCGCCGGATCGGCTTCGTCTTTGGGGGCGACTCGGAAGCCTTCGAATCGTTGCGACTTTGCGCCGCGTGGACGAATCGAAGTTCCTGCTCTTACATCGCGGGTTTCATTGGGTCAGCGAGTACCCGTTCAATCGCTGACCGGCACGCGATTTCTCGTCAGCGTAACCGCTCCAGCAGCGTATGCAGCTCGCCGTGCTGCGATCCGAACTCCTTGATCACGCCGGCCTGAACCTTCGACCAAAGCGGGTACGCTTTTTGAAGAAGGCGCGCGCCTTTTGCCGTCAGCTTCAGTTCCCGTCGCCGAGCATCGTCGGACACGGTCTTGGGCACGACATACCCTGACGCGATGAGCGGCCGAAGGTTGCGAGTCGCCGTCGAGAGATCCATATCGAGGAAATCTGCCAGTTGCGTGATGCTGGGATCCGCCGGATATTCCGAGATGAACGAAAGAATCGAAAACTGTCCGGTGCGTAGGCCGACGGGGGCCAAGGCGTGATCGTACCGTTGAGTAAGCCGCCTCGTGGCGGCGCGGAGCCTGAGGCAGGTACAGCGGCGTGGGTCGAGTTCCATATCCTTGAGTATACAAGCATCTCGAGAGCCGGCACAAGGGCCGGGCGAGCAAGGCTATTGACGTAACAAGTTGCATATGCAATAATATGGCGACATGCAAACGCCGGCCGCGGGGAAGTCCGCAGCGCCGCTCAAAGTATCGGGGAGATTCATATGCCGGTAGCCGGGATTTTTGTCACCCAATTGCTGTTCGGGTACCTGGTGTGGACGCTGGTCGTCGTTACGTACGTCCTTCCTTGGTTGAGATCGCTCGGTCGATTCGAGGCTCAGCGGGCGATCGCGGCGCTAAACGCCTTTCGGTTTTTTGGGCTGGTATTTATTCTGCCCGGCGTTATCGGCCCGCATCTGCCAACGGAATTTGCGGTTCCGGCGGCGTACGCCGACTTTGCGACGTCGATTCTAGCGATTTTCGCGTTCGTGCTGTTCCCGATACGGCCGTTATTCTTGGGATTCGTCGTCGCTTTCAACGTCGTTGGAGCCGCAGACCTCATCATCGATACCTTCAACGCGATTCACTTCGGCCTCCCTCCGGTTGCCGGACAGTTGGGAGCAGCCTATGCGATCCCGATTATTTACGTACCGCTGCTGATGATCTCGCACGTGGTGGCGTTCTATCTCCTCTTCGCGCCTTCGGCCAGAGCGACGAGCGCGAAGGCCGCGAGTCACTCGGGTTCGTACAGCTCGACGTACTGAATCCAATCGCCCGCAGCTGGGCTTTCGCCCGCAGCGGCTTCGTCCAAGCGCCGCGAGCGCAGCGCGAGGAGGGTGCGCCCCCGCCGCCAAGTGTTCGCGCGGACGGCGCTCCAGTGGTCGGCGACAAATCGCCGGCGCAGCTCCCGATCGGCGGCAGCCAACTGCGTACGGCTCATCTTCTCGGATGAGATGCCGACGTTGATCGTCCCGACGCGCGACGGACGATGCTCCGAGGTTGTGATGTAGTAGTAGCGGCATCGGCGAAAGACCGTCGCCGTTCCCGCGACGCGATAGTCGAAGATGGCGGCGCCCCCAAACTGCGCGCCGCTGAAGAGCCCCGACTTGGATCCGCGCTGCACCGCGAGCGTCGAGTCGGCAAGCATCGACGCGATGGCCATCCCGGGCGCCGCCACGAGCGTCCCCTGCGACGGCAGCTTCGCGATCGCCTCGGCCGCCGAATCGCGCGCGGTCGCCCCCGTACCGTT
>DATAQH010000315.1:0-4087 GCA_036264815.1 Candidatus Cybelea sp. | reverse complement strand
CGTATGAATCTCTTCGCTGGGCAACGCTCGAAACTGCGACCAGTTCCAGGCCCGCGTCGCTCCCGTCTCGGTGACGACCGAGAACTCCCAAGCGTCGGGCGAAACCGATGGTGTCGGTCCGGCCGACAGGACGGGGAAATCCTGCGTGAGGTATTGACCCGGCGGCAGGGCGCCGCTCGCGCGGCGTCGCTTCCCGACGAAGCCCGGCGATGTGAGCGGTGTTTCGTCCATGCCGCATGCTCCTAAACGTCCAGTTAAAATCCTGCGCGTTGGTGCTCGAAGTAGGCGTTCCGTTTCAAGAGACGTGCGCTGGATTTTGCCGTGCATCAACCCCTTTTTTGGAACATTCCGGTGCCCGGCGACGGCGCTTGCCCGCCCCTCGAACCGAGCGTTTCACTCGTCGCTCTGCGTGGTATCTGGACTAGAGCATGGCGCCTTTAACTGCACTAATTGAGATTGCCGATCAACGCGAGGGTGACGCCGAACCCAAACGCGCCACAACATTGGTTGTTGATCCGCTGGGATTTCGAGATCCCCAAGGGCTGGGCAAAGCCGGTCAAGAGATTGAAGTTCTTTCGCTCGCCGACGTCAATCAGCGATTGCTGACGCTCTTTACGGCCCAAGAGATCGCGGCGGTACTCGACCAGATTCTGCGCTTGCGATTTGCGCTCGGCGTCGTTGCCAACGTCCCGCCGTTCTGACCGCCGGCCGCCGCGGGCGCCGCAACCGTCAACAATCTAGTTGACTTTGAAATAATCCTGCAGTAAGATCGCAGCATGCCGACCGCAACGCCGCGCGAACTCGCGCTCGATCGCGTGTTTGCCGCGCTTGCCAACCACGAGCGGCGCACGATGTTGCGACAGCTTCGGCGCGGGCCGGTCGAGACTCCGGTAATCGCCGCATCGTTCGACTTTTCCAAACAGGCGTTAAGCCGGCACCTGGCAGTCCTCGAAGAGGCCGGCCTCATCGATCGCACGGCGCGCGGCCGCATGCACTCAGTCTCACTCGCGCCACGGCCCCTCGACGACGTCTCGGCTTGGATCTCTGAACTGCGCCGGGGGTGGCAGAGCAGTCTCGAGCGGCTCGACCGCGTCCTGCAAGGATCGTCATGACGCAACGCTTTACCCTCGAACGCGAATACGACGCAACGCCCGAGCGCGTATTCTCGGCCTGGACCGATGTGAGCACGCTCTCCCGGTGGTTCGGCTGCGCGGATGACATGCTGTGGCGCATCCACGAGTGGAATCCGTCCCTTGGGGGCAATATCCACGTGAGTCTCGACTTCGAGGGCCACCCGTACGAAGTAACGGGCACCTTCACGATCGTCGATCCACCGCACCGCCTGCAGTACCGCTGGTCGGATAACGAGATCGTCGACGTACGTATCGAGCCGCGCGGATCGGGATCGCTCGTGCGCCTCGAGCACAGCTGGCCTCCAACCGACGACGACCGCTCGATGATTTCCGCCGGCTGGACGAGCGCATTTGCCCGGCTCGATCGCGCGCTTCCCGCGTCCGTCGCGTAATCACGGTGCCAGCAGCAAAGAAACCAGGGGTTCCACCCGAGAAGCTGGCGCTTTACGATAAACTCGTCGCGTCCAATCCCGAGATCGAGCGCAAAGGCGCGACCAACCCGTACACTTCGCACAACGGCCACATGTTTACGCACCTCTCTCCGCCCGGGACGCTTGCGATCCGCTTGCCGCCCGGCGAAGTCGAGCCGTTCATCAAGAAATACAAGACGAAACTCTTCGAAACATACGGTGTCGTGAAGAAAGACTGGGTCGTCGTCCCCGACAGCCTTCTACGCAAAACCGCCGAGCTTCGCAAATATTTCGAAATGAGCTATCGCCACGCACAAACGCTCAAACCAAAATGAAAGCGCGAGCACCGGAAATCCGAACCGGCGCTCTATTGGTCGTCCGGCGCAAAGTAGTCGTCCGGGGAGTTATGCATGAAGAATTTCGGCGGAAGCGGTGCGGCAATTTTTATGAAGGGCAGCGGTTTTTGCGTAAAATCGAAGTTGTCTTTGGCCGGTGAGGCCGCGCGCCGGTCGGCCGGCGCCATTTGAGCTAGGCCCCAGAGATCTTCGGCGAAGCGCAGCACGCTCGCGGTCTCGAAGCGCACGCTTGAGACGTGACCGCGCCTAATGTACGGCGAAAGCATAACCAGCGGCACGCGGAAGCCGAGGCTGTCGCGATCCAGATACGGTGGTGCGACGTGATCGTAAAGGCCGCCCCAGTCGTCCCACTGGATGAAGATCGCGGTCGAGTTCCAGAATTTGCTTTCACCAACGGTGTTCACCAGCGCCGCCACCCACGACGGGCCGTACCCGCCGGGACAGTTCACGTGGTCGGAGTCGTCGCAGACCGGCGTAATCCACGTAAAGTTCGCGAGCTTACCCGCTTGAACGTCGGTGATGAACTTCCAGTTCGGTGAAATAACGTCTTTCTTCCAGTCCGGTCCGTTGTAGATGTGATCGATTGCTTGGTAGCTCGACCACGTCCCACCGTCGTCGCTCGACGCGCTTCCGTATTGGCTTGCGTAAAATCGCCACGTCCGATGCGCGTGGTCGAGCTCGTCGCCTAGCGTCGTGTAGTTGAAACAGGGAGAGATCGGCAAGCCGAACGTGCGATGCGCCGTAATCGTCCCCACGCGGTTGTCGCTGACCTCGCAGCCCCAGTAGAAGCTGCTCGGCAGGTTTACTGCCCACTGCGCCTGCGCGGCGATGATGTACTGGTGCGCCACGAAGCTCTCGTCGATCTGCGACTGGAACATGTGGTCGGCCAGCGCCCCTTCGCGCGCCATCGCGAAGTATGGCTTCGATTCGCCGCTCGGCGTGTACGTGTACTGAGGATGCTTGATCCCGTGCGCGTTGTAGTACTGCTCGCGATCGAAACCGTTCATCCGGCAGTGCGTTCCGGGAAGGTCGCCCGGCGGCGCGTTGCACGCGGCGAACATCGCCTCGGCCGAGTGATCGATATCGTAGTGCGCGTTGAGGTCGACGGGCTGCAGCACGATCGTTTGGCCGTGCGAATCTTTCCCGCTCGAGACAGTATCCGCGCCCGGATAATTGTGGAAGAGGTTGTCGAAGCTGCGATTCTCCTGAACGATGTAAACGATGTGGGTGATCTTGCCCGCTCCCGTCTGGTTCAGGGCCGCTATCATCGTGTCGCCGCTCATATACGGGAGGGCCGGGTTGCCCATGCCGCAACCCGCGAGTACCACTGCCGGTACCGCAAATCCCGCCGGCCATCTCCTCTGCATGAAACGCTCCCTCTGAACTGCGAAACGAACGAGTCCGCTGCTACGTTTCTAGGATGTCGCTAGGAAAACTAGCAAAGGTCTGGGTTGAATGGTCGCTCATTTCAGAACCTAGCGACAGACAAAAAGGCTCGGTGCGAATCCAAACCCGGAATATCCGTCCGGGCCTTCTTGCGTTTGGCTGCCTGCCCGTTTGGGAATCACAACGCCAACGTCGCACCGAGGAGGTTGAACGCAACATGGGCATTCTCGCATGGATCGTTCTTGGTTTAATCGCAGGCGCCATCGCAAAGGCTTTCGTGCCAGGGGAGGGCCCTGGCGGAATTCTAGGCGACATCATCGTCGGGATCGTCGGCGCGCTGATTGGAGGGTTCGTCTACGGGTTCTTCGGCCACTCCGGGGTCACCGGGTTCAATATCGGCAGTATCGTCTGCGCGATTATCGGCGCCGTAATTCTGCTCGCGCTCATCCGCGCCTTCACCCGCACGCGAACCGTGTAAGCTGACCCGAAGCGCGGCCGCCGGCGCCGGCCCCCACGTCCTACTTCCGCAGGTCGAGCGAACCCACGTCGTAGGTGATGTGCTCGGCGCCGTTGCAGGTCATGTCGGTCGCACCTTCGATTCGTTGCTTGAACTTCGATGGAATCGGCTTATCCGCCGATTTCGTGATACAGGCGCTGACGCGCACGGTGAGCAGATCGAAACCGTTTGCCGGAATGTAAAACGTGTGCTCCTGGCTGAAGCTGCCCCCCGGTTCCAGTTCGATGCTGTGACCCGATGACGAATCCCCGATCTGCGTAATGAAGCCGAACCCGTATACCGGCG
>DATAQH010000297.1:0-2138 GCA_036264815.1 Candidatus Cybelea sp. | reverse complement strand
CCCCGACGCTATCGCCGGCCACGTAGTCGAAGCCCGCGCTGACGATCAGGAGATCCGGGCCGACCAGGCGCGCGAGGCGCGGCAGCGCGTGCTGCCAGACCGCGACGAACGTTTCCGTGGAAACCCCGCCGGCGGGCAGCGGAACGTTCAGCACGAGGTCCCCGCCGCGAGCATAGCTCTGCGAACCGGTGCCCGGATAGGCCGGAAAGGCGTGCGTCGAGATATAGGAAAGCCCGGCGCCGGCCTCGGCCTCGGTGCCATTGCCGTGGTGGTAATCGAAATCGGCGATCAGCACGCGAGGCTCGCCGCCGCGCTCCGCTTGAAAGGCGCGCGCCGCCACAACGGCGTTGTTAAAGAGGCAGAAGCCCATACCACGGGCCGGTTCCGCGTGGTGGCCTGGCGGCCGAACGAGCGCGAAGACGGCTTCGCCGAGCGCAACGCTCGCCTGCGCGGCGACGACGGCGCCGCCGGCGGCGCGCCGCGCCGCGCGCAACGAGCTCGCGTCTACCAGCGTATCGCCGGTCGAAAGGTAGCGCGCGCCGACGAGATGCTCCGTCTCGCGGCGCAGAAGCTCAAGATATCCCGGCGGATGCACGCGCTGCAGTTCTTCGTCGGTCGCGTCCCGAGCGCTCAGGGTCTGCCCGAGAAAGCCGCCGGCGCGCAAGCGCGCCTGCACGGCCTCAACTCGTTCGGGGCGTTCGGGGTGGACCGCCCCGCGAAGGTGATCCCCGCAGAGGGGATCGACGACGAACTTCAGCCCGAGTGCTTAGTAGGCTTGCACGGATCGGCGGCCGCTTCGTGCACCTGCTTGTACGCCTTCGCGTCCTTCTTCAGCCCTGGCATCGCGAGCAGCCGTTTATACGCAGCCGTAGCTTTCGAGCACTGATTCGCCGCCGCGTACGACTTGGCGGCGATGAAAAGCATCTGCGGATCCCCATCGAGATAGTTCTTCGAGGCCTTGTCCATGGCGTCGAAGATCTGCGCCGCTTCCTTATAGTTCTTCAGCTCGAAGTCGGCCCCGGCAACGCAGCCCAGCGTCGAGGGCGAGCGCTGGATCTCGAAGCTCTTGCCGCAGGCATCTCGCGCGCTGGTGTAGTCGTGAAGACGCGAGTACGCTTGGCCCAGCAGCGCGAAGCCCTGGGCGTCGGGCGAGATCTGCGTGTACTTCTTCAGGTACGAGACGCTGTCGCCGACCTTGCCGCCGAGCAGCGAGATCTCACCCATTCCGAGCAGCGCGCCGGTCGTGTTGGGATCGATGGCGAGCGCCGCCTGCCACTGCGCGATCGCTTGCGGATACTGGCGCGCCGAGGCATAGTAGTCGCCGAATGCCGAGAAGCCGGCGGGGACCTTCGGGAACTGCTGGGTGATTTGCTGGAAGATCGCGACGCCTTGCGAGTCTTTCTTCTCCGAGATGAAATAGCTCGCCTTACGAATCAGAATCGCGACTTTTTCGTCGTCGGTCGGGGCCGCGACGACGGCGTCGTCGTAGGCTTCGCTCGTGTGGGCGTCGTCGTGCTGGCGAGCGTAGAGATCGGCCTTGAAGACGAGCGCCTGAATGTTCCGCGGATCGATCGCGAGCGCCCGGCCGACGGTCTGCAGCGCCAGTGGAATATTGTCTTGCTGCGCGTAGGTCGTCGCGATCTGGAAGAGCGGCGCCGGATCCTTCGGACTGAGCGCGAGAGCCGCCTCGAACTGCGCGCGCGCGTCGTCGAAATGCTGCTCCGAGGCGTAGACGCTGCCAAGCGTCATAAGCGCGCCGGCGTCGTTCTTATTGAACGTCACCGCCCGTTTTGCCACTCGTTCGGCGTCCGAGGAACGATTTTGCCGCAGATAGATATCGGCGAGGCCCGCAAGAATCTGGAGATTCGTCGGGTCGAGATTAGCGGCTTGTTCGAGATCGTAGGTCGCCGCGGCCCCGTTGCCTAGCTGCACCTGCGCGAGGCCGTCGTAGTAGAAAACCTGGGCCGATTTGTCGCCGAGCTGCAGCAAGTGCTGCGTGTACTGAACGGTAACGTCGGGACGGTTGACCTGGAGGTATTCGGCGGCAAGCTGCGTCATTGCGATCTGATCGGTCGGATTTGCTTTGAGCTTCGCGACCAAGCGCGGAATGGCGACCGACGGCGGCTCGGGGCTCGCCG
>DATAQH010000280.1:0-4827 GCA_036264815.1 Candidatus Cybelea sp. | reverse complement strand
CCTCGGCTTTCGATTCTAGGGCGCGCTGGAGATTATCGAGTACCGGCAGGAAGCGTTCGAGCAGCATTCGGCGCCGTGAGGCGACGAGCGAATCGAAGTCGCGCTGCGTGCGTTTCTTGTAGTTATCGAAGTCGGCAACGGCCAGCAGGAACTTGCCGTAGTTTTCGTCGGCGCGAGCGTTGGCCGCAGCAAGTTGCTCCTCGAGGGAGTCTTGCTGCGGCGTCTGCTCTTCGATGATGGCCTCTCCGGCTTCTGTTTTGAGAACCGATTGATCGTCAAGCATCGTTCAGCTTCGCACTGCGGCGTCTACTGAGCTTCCTTGAACTCGGCGTCAATGACGTCTTCCGGGGCAGCGGCTCCGCTGCTCGCGCCATTGCCGCTCGCCCCTCCCTCGCCGCCTGCGGCTTCGGAGGACTCGCCCTGCGGCGCGGCCGCTTTGTAGAGCAGCTCGGCCATTTTGTAGCTCGCCTGTTGCAGCGCTTCGATCGCGCTCTTGATCTCGGCGACCGTCCCGTTTTCGCTGACGCGCTTGAGCTCGGAGAGTTTGCTCTCGACGTCGGTGCGCGCGCCCGCATCGAGCTTGTCGCCGACTTCTTTGAGCGATTTCTCCGTCGAGTAGATGAGGCTGGAGCCGTTGTTGCGCACTTCGGCTTCTTCGCGCTTGGCGGTATCGGCCGCCGATTGCGCTTCGGCCTCACGCACCATCCGGTCGACCTCGTCCTTATTAAGGTTGGTCGAAGCGGTGATCGTGATCGCCTGCTCTTTGCCGGTGCCCAGATCCTTGGCGCTGACGTTCACGATGCCGTTGGCATCGATGTTGAACGCCACCTCGATCTGCGGCACGCCGCGCGGCGCGGGCGGAATCCCTTCCAAGCGAAAGCGTCCGAGTGTCTTGTTATCCTGCGCCATCGGGCGTTCGCCTTGCAGCACGTGGATGTCGACCGACGTTTGGCCGTCTTCGGCGGTCGTGAAGATCTGCGATTTCTTCGTCGGAATCGTCGTGTTGCGATCGATTAACTTCGTCAGGACGCCGCCGAGCGTCTCCAGGCCCAGCGAGAGCGGCGTAACGTCGAGCAATACGACGTCGCGGACTTCACCAGAGAGGACGCCGGCCTGAATGGCCGCGCCGATCGCGACGACTTCGTCGGGATTGACCGTCAGATTCGGTTCCTTACCGGTAAGCTTGCGCACGAGCTCTTGGATGACCGGCATGCGCGTCGCGCCGCCGACCATGATCACTTCGTCGATCTTCGAGACGTCGAGCTTCGCATCGGCGATCGCGCTGTGGAACGGGCCCACGCAACGATCGGTGAGATCGCCCGTCAGCTCTTCGAACTTCGCACGGGTCAACGTGTAGTCGAGGTGCTTGGGGCCTTCCTGATCGGCCGTGATGAACGGCAGATTGATGCCGGTCTGAACGACCGAAGAGAGCTCGATCTTCGCCTTCTCGGCGGCTTCGGTGAGCCGCTGCATCGCCTGCTTATCCTTGGCGAGATCGATGCCTTGGTCGCGGCGGAACTGATCGACGAGCCAGTCGACGATGCGCTGGTCGTAATCGTCGCCGCCGAGATGCGTGTCGCCGTTGGTCGCCTTTACTTCGAAGACGCCGTCGCCGACTTCCAGGATCGAGACATCGAACGTGCCGCCGCCCAGATCCCAAACGAGAATCGTCTCGTTACCCTTCTTTTCGAGCCCGTAGGCGAGCGCGGCCGCCGTTGGTTCGTTGATGATGCGCAGCACGTCGAGCCCGGCGATCTTGCCGGCATCTTTGGTCGCCTGCCGCTGCGAATCGTTGAAGTATGCGGGCACGGTGATGACCGCTTTGGTCACGCGCTCGCCGAGATAGTTGCTGGCGTCGTTGACGAGCTTCTGAAGAATCATCGCCGAGATCTCTTGCGGCGTGTAATCCTTGCCGTCGATCTTGACGTGATAATCAGCCTCACCCATGTGACGCTTGATCGAACTGATCGTGCGCTCGGGATTGGTGATCGCCTGACGCTTTGCGAGTTGGCCGACGAGACGCTCGCCGGTCTTTGTAAATGCCACGACCGAAGGCGTCGTGCGCGACCCTTCGGCGTTGGGGATAACGACGGGCGAAGTGCCCTCCATTACGGCGACGACGGAATTCGTCGTGCCAAGGTCGATGCCGACCGTCTTAGCCATGAAACGTTCTTACCTCGTTATTTTTAAATTTCTGGGCCGTTCCGGACCAGCTAAGCCGGGGTCGCGATGGGGCCGAGGTTATGAGCCCGACGCGAGGCCGGCGGCGCCTTGCCGCTTACAAACGAACCAAGATTGGGAGTACCGCACCATGATACACGATGCGGTAGCAAAGTTGTTTCGAAAGCCTACAACACCGTTGGGGGCCCGCAGGTTGCAGGGGCCCCCTTTCCTTGGCAGGTGACCTAGGGCTGCTCTTCTTCGGGCTGCTGCCCCTGCGGCTGCTGGCCCTGCGGCTGCTGCTGCTGTCCGAGCGCTTGCGGCTGGGCCGCCGGCGTCTCCCCGAGCTTAATGGCGACGAACTTCTTCATGCCTTGGGACCAGACGTTGAGCCGAATCGTGTCGCCCGGCTTCTTGGCGGCGATGTAGTTGTGGAGATCCTTGACGTTATTGAACGTCTTGCCGTCGGCTTCCAGGATCACATCGCCCGGTTGGATGCCGGCCGAATCGGCGGGCGATCCGGAGAACACTTGCTGCACGGCGATGCCGCCGCTGCCGTTGTAGCCGATCTGATTCTTGATGCCGGCCGTCAGGTCGGCCATATAGATGCCCAGGAAGCCCGTCGAGGTTCCCTGGTGGGCGCCGGGGTTCTTTTGGAGGGAGGCTACGACGCTCCGAATGGTATTCGAGGGTATCGCAAAGCCGATGCCCTGAGCATAGGCCGACTTGACCGTTGACTGGTTCATCCCGATCACCTGACCGTTGATGTCGATGAGTGGGCCGCCGGAGTTGCCCGGATTGATCGGAGCGCTGGTCTGCAGGAGGCCCTTGAAATCGATCTCGGAGCCGTTCTCCGTCGGAATCGGTTCCGAACGGTTAAAGCCCGAGACGACGCCGACTGTTACCGTCTGCTGGAGCTGCAGCGGTTCGCCGATGGCGATCGCCCACTGCCCCTGTTCCAGCCGGGTCGAATCGGCCAGCTCGAGCGGCGGCGGGAGCTTTGTGTAGTTGTCCACCCGCAGAATTCCGACGTCGGCGGCAATATTGTAGGCGAGAACGTGCGCCGGGACGTGATCGCCGTTGGCGAAGACGACCGTCAGCTTCGTTACCTTCCCGCCCTGCGGTGGCTGCAGAACGTGCGCGTTCGTGACGATGTCGCCGCGCGCGTCGATCACAAAGCCCGAGCCGGATGCTTCACCGCGATAGGGCTGGACAATCCCCGGCCCCTGCCCGCCGAAGAACTGCTGAAAGAACGGGTCGGCCGGAATCACTTCCTGGCCGTTGACCTCTTCGGTGATGGCGACGACGGACGACTTGGTGCGTTTGACCGCGCTGACGATCCGGTCTTGGTCGCTGACACCGCTCAAGGGAACGGCGGCCATCGCGGGCGGCGTGCCGGCCGGGCCGGTCGCCCCGCCGAAGTGACCGCTCGCATAGAGCATCATGAGGAAGCTGCCGAGAACGGCTCCAACCAGCCCGACGATAAGGGTGGGCAACACGCGATTTGTCATACGCAGCCATCCTACCAGGCTGCCGGGGAAAAGTTACCAAGAAGGCGGCTGCGGCTCTAGAACTTGAGCGCCTCTTCACACTTTTCGGCGTCCGCCCTCGCATCGGCGGCGCCGGCGGATACGCTGGGAACTTCCTCCCAGAGCGCGCCGGGCAGCCGCCGCTTCAGCGCGGCCCGAATGCATTCGAGGCGCTCGTCGCGCAGCTGCATCACGCGCATTTGAATGAGCAGCCGCGCCCGGCGCAGCGCCCGGCGCGAGAATAGCGCATCGGGCGAGAGCGAGGCAGGCGAGGCGTGCGCCGGCGGGCTGGCAGCCCCAACGGGCGCCGGCGAAGCCAAACCGAGCAAGAGCGAGAGCGCAATGAGGTGCATTCCGAGTCCCTCCCAACCGTAATTCACACGATTGCGCGGGGGAGCAAGGGCGCACGGCAAAAGCAAGGCCGGTGAGCTCCGACACTTTGACGCTGCCCGCGCCGCCGGACGGGCCGTACCTCCGCATCGCCCCGCTAGGCGGCTGCGGCGAGATCGGCCGGAACATGACCGTGATCGAGACCAACGAGGACCTCGTCGTCGTCGACTGCGGGCTGATGTTCCCCGACGACGAGATGTACGGCGTCGACATCGTCATCAACGACTTCACCTACGTTCGCGAGCGGGCCGATAAGCTGCGCGCGCTGCTGGTCACACACGGGCACGAAGACCACATCGGCGGCATTCCGTACTTCGCGCGCGAGTTCAAAGGCGTTCCGATCGTCGGCACGCCTCTAACGATCGCCTTAATCAAGGCGAAGTCGCGCGAGCAACGAGTCGGTGAGGCCGAGTTCACCCAGGTCAAACCGGGGAGCCGCGTTCGCTACGGTTCGATCGACGCGGAGTTCGTCCACGTCAATCACTCGGTGGCGGGCGCCTGCGCGCTGGCGTTGCGTACGCCGGTCGGGACCGTCTTCCACACCGGCGACTTCAAGTTCGATCAGACGCCGATCGACGGCGAGCCCGCCGATTTCGCGCGAATCGCCCGGATCGGCGACGAGGGCGTACTGTGCATGCTTTCAGACTCGACCAACGCCGAGCGTCCGGGCCACACGCGCTCGGAGCGAATGGTCGGCGAAGCCTTCACCTCAATCTTCTCGCACGCGAAGGGGCGGATCGTCGTCGCG
>DATAQH010000251.1:0-5075 GCA_036264815.1 Candidatus Cybelea sp. | reverse complement strand
GCATTGCACGAGCTCGGGTTCGCCGCCGGCCTTTGCCGGCGGCGGCGCCTGAAAACGCGTGGGGAAGGCCGGATCTTTGAGGTTCCGATCCGACCACGGGTTTTCGGCCTCGCTCGCGTAGTACCACGGATAGTCGAGGATCAGCGACTGCGCCGATCCATCCGCGAAGTGCACCGACATGCGAATGTCGACGTAGAATCCGTGCGTCTGTGAGTCGTAGTGCGAGCCGTGGGGGTCGGAGAACGTTACGAACCCGCATGGCTCGTTTGCGCTTACGACCGCGGCGCCGGCACCGTGGATGCCCGCTCCTTGGGTACCGGCGCCGTTCCCAGGTCCGGTTGCCGTCGCGGTTTTCGATCCCGTGCCGGTTGTCGCGCCGGTGTCCCACACCGGTTTGGTCGCATATGGCACGGAGAGAAACGACGAGCGTACGGCGAGCTTCACGGGATGCGACGCCGCCCGGCGCGGCGCTTCCGGGGCACCTTCGCGCAACAGAACGGGGCGGCTGACGTGCGTTAAGACGAGGTGCTCGATTCGGATCGGAATCGGGCGAGGCGTGGGGGTCGCGAGCCGCCGTACCGTCAGGACGCGCGCCTCCGAGACGCTTTCGCGCGGCACCGGCGAGCGATCCGGTGAGCCGGGAATCGCGCCGGCGACCACCTCATGAACGGCAATCGAGAGCGCGATCGCGACCGCCAAACGGCGCGAACTCGCCCAGCCAAAGACAACGCCGAGCCAGTCTTTCCGGAAAGGCTCGGCGCTGCGGTGATGCCGGCTCTTACTCAGGACTCTGATTGTATGTTTGAACGTACCACTGCTTGAACTGATCGTATGTCGGATAGTATCCGTACTTGTGGTAGAACCAGTCGCGGTACGCGTCTTGCCGGCGAGTGACTTCCTGTTCTTCGGCGCGCTTTTCCCGGACTTTGTGATTGTAGTTCACGACCAGGGGAACCGATGCGGCCGTTACGGCGGTGACCAGGATAATCGTGTTCGTGCTCCCGCTGCCGTCGGCAAATGCGGGCGCCGCGCTGAGCCCTAGCGCCGCGATCATCGCGCCGGCCAGGAGTTGCGGTCTCTTCATGTTCTCCTTTCCTGCAGGCCAATCGATCTCCCAACTCAAACCCCGGCACGCGTGGAGATCGAGGCGCTGATTCGAGCGATCCCGGATTTTCCGATTCCCGGGATCCTTTTCCGTGACATTACCCCGTTGTTGCGAGATAAGCAAGGGTTTCGCGCGGCGGTCGACCTTTTTGCAGACCGATTTCGCGACCGCGGCATCGACCGCGTCGTCGGCGTCGAAGCCCGCGGATACGTGCTGGGAGCACCCGTTGCGTACGCGATCGGCGCCGGGTTCATACCGGTGCGCAAGCCCGGAAAGCTGCCGTACGAGAAGCTGAGCGAAGAGTACGCGCTGGAGTACGGCACCAACATGCTCGAGATCCACGCCGATGCCGTCGCAAAGGGGGAGCGCGTTCTGGTCGTCGACGACCTGCTCGCGACCGGCGGGACCGCCGCGGCGACTGGGCGCCTGCTCGAGCGTCTGGGCGCCTCCGTCGAAGCCTACGCGTTTTTAGTCGAGCTGCCGGCGCTAAACGGACGAGCCGCGCTTGGCAGCGCGGAGATCGTCAGCTTCATTTCGTACTGATAAGGCGATGAGAGTACCGACCCTTTTGGTCGCGATGGGCATTGCACTGGCCTTCGCCGCATTGACGCTGAGCGGCTCGGCGCGCCCGCATCCAACGCCGTCACCGTCACCGACGCCGATCGCCGATCCGCAGATCACGTTGCTTGCGCGCCAGCAGTTCGTAGCTTGGCAAGCGGGCGAGATCAACCACCACCTTTACGCACAGCAGGTGCTCGACAAGCTGAGCGACGCCAAGATTTCCGACACGTCGCACGCGTTGGGCCAGCTGGGCGCGCTGACCGATACCGTCTACATCGGGTCCTGGGAAGACCCGAGCTTCCCCGCCGGCGCGCGCGGCTACATCTATCAGATGCACTGCGTCGAGGGGAATATCTACCTCTGGCTCGCGCTGGATCCGCAGGGGAAAATTGCGACAATTTTCTTCAAGAACCGGCTCGACACCGAGACGGTGACCCCCTCTCCGAAGCCCTCCTAGCCGCGTCCCCCCGGTGCGTAGCACGGTGGGGTTGGGTGCCCGGGTTATAATAGTTGGACGGCCATGACGATCTCAGAGTTGATCGAACGCGTGCGTTGCTACGACCCCTCCGCGGACGGGGAGCAGCTGCTGCGCGCCTACGAGACGGCCGGCGCCGCTCACGGCGGGCAGCGGCGTGCGTCCGGTGAGTCGTACATCGAGCATCCGCTCGCCGTCGCCGGCATCCTCGCCGACCTCGAGATGGATCATAAGACGATTGCCGCCGCCCTGCTTCACGATGTAGTCGAAGACACGTCGGTCACGTCGGAGCAGGTGACGGCGCAGTTCGGCGAAGAGGTCGCTCGGCTCGTCGACGGCGTCACGAAGCTGACGCGGATTCCATACCAGTCGAAGGAAGACGCACAAGTCGAGAACCTTCGCAAGATGTTTCTGGCTATGGCCAAAGACATTCGCGTCATCATCATCAAGCTCGCGGACCGCCTGCACAACATGCGCACGCTCGCGAGTCTTCCCGCGGCGAAGCAGGAAGCGATCGCGCGCGAGACGCTCGACATTTACGCTCCGATCGCGCATCGTCTGGGCATCTGGAAGATCAAGTGGGAAATCGAGGACGAGTGCCTGCGCTACCTCGATCCCGATTCGTTTCACGATATCGTCGAGCGCGTAGCCAAGACCCGGCGAGAACGCGAAGCCGACGTCGAACAGGCCATCGCGCGTCTTCGCGATGAGTTTAAAGAACTCAAGGTCAACGCCGAGATTCAAGGACGCCCGAAGCACTTTTACTCCATCTACTCGAAAATCAGCAAGGGGCGCGACTTCTCGACGATCTACGATCTGACGGCGATTCGCATCATCGTCGACAGCGTCAAGGATTGCTACGCCGCGCTCGGCGCGGTACATGCGATGTGGACGCCCTTGCCGGGACGCTTCAAAGACTACATTGCGATGCCCAAGCCGAACATGTACCAGTCGCTGCACACGACGGTCGTCGGCCCGAGCGGCGATCCGCTCGAGATTCAAATCCGCACCTGGGAGATGCACCGGACCGGCGAGTACGGCATCGCCGCCCACTGGCGCTACAAGGAGGGCGGCAAGGCCGATCAGTTCGAGAACAAGCTCTCCTGGCTGCGCGCGCTGCTCGAGTGGCAGAAGGACATGCGCGACTCCCGGGTCTTCATGGAGAACCTCAAGCTCGATCTCTTCGATAACCAGGTCTTCGTCTTTTCGCCGCGGGGCGACGTCTACTCGATCGTCGCCGGCGGCACGCCGTTGGATTTCGCGTATCAAGTTCACACCGACGTCGGCAATCACTGCGTGGGTGCCAAGGTAAACGGGCGGATCGTTCCGCTCGACTACCAGATGCAGAACGGCGACATCAGCGAGATCCTCGTTAATAAGTCGAGCGGCCGGCCATCGCTGGACTGGCTTTCCATCGTCAAAACGTCGAGCGCGAAGCACAAGATCAAACAGTGGTTCCGTAAAGAACGCCGCGAGGAAAACGTGCTCGCCGGCCAGGAAGCGCTCGAACAAGAGCTCGTGCGCGCCGGCGTGCGAACCGACGCCGCCCGCGGCGAGCTGATCGAGCGGATCGCGGCGCGCCTGAACTACGCGACGCCGACGGATCTCTACGCCGCGATCGGTTTTGGCGATGCGTCGGCGCAGGCGGTCGCCAATCGCGTGCGCGACGAGGTCAAGCACGACAACGTCGTCGACTTTACGAAGATCGGGCGCAAACCCGTCGCACGAAAGGGCGTGCGCCGCTCGAGCGGCGTGCGCATCGCGGGCGTCGACGACGTCCTGGTGCGGCTCTCGAAGTGCTGTTCGCCGGTGCCGGGCGACCCGATCATCGGCTACGTAACGATCGGCCGCGGGGTCAGCGTGCATCGCGCCGACTGCCCCAACGTCGGCTACATGAGCGCCACACCCGAGCGTATCATGCAGGCGCAGTGGGTCACTGGAACCGATCTCACGCACCTGGTCGATGTCGAGGTCGAAGCCGACGACCGGACCCAACTGCTGCAGGATATCATGGCGGTCTTCGCCGAGCTCAAGACGCAGGTAAGCTCGGTCAACGCGCGGGTTCGCAAGGACGGCGTCGCCGTCGCGAGCCTGACGATTCAAATTCGCGATCTCGATCATCTGCACCGAATCATCACCAAGCTGCAGACGCTCAAAGACGTCCGCCGCGTCTATCGCGTGACCAAGCGCGAGCGCGCCGCGCTCTAACTCGTTTTGGGCGGAGAGGTGTCGACCGCACACCTTATCGTGCCCCCGCTGGTCGCCTTCGTCTCCGGAATGATGAACAGCGTGGCGGGCGGCGGCAGCTTCCTCTCATTTCCCGCGCTCGTCTTCGCGGGCGTCCCGCCGATCTCGGCCAATGCGACGAACAATGCCGCGATGTGGGTCGGAACGATCGGCGGCGCCCGAGGTTATCGTGAAGAGATCCGCGAGCAGCGATCGCTCCTGCGGGCGGTCGCGATCGTGAGCGCGTTGGGCGCGTTGCTCGGCGCGTTCCTGTTGCTGGCGACACCGCCGGCGACGTTCGTGCGGTTAATACCTTGGCTGCTGCTCTTTGCGACGGTAGTCTTCGCCGCGAGTCCGTTGCTGGCTCGGCGTCCGCAGGGGCCGCCGCGTCACGCGCCGTGGCAGATTGGCGCGCAGTTCGCGGTCGCGATTTACGGCGGTTACTTCGGCGCGGGAATGGGGATCGTGATGCTCGCCCTGCTCTCGTTCTCCGGGCTGCCGAACTTCAACGCCCAGAACGCGATCAAGAACGTGCTGGCGGTCGTGATCAACGGCGTTGCCCTCTTGCCGTTCATCGCTGCGCGAATCGTCGATTGGCGCTTTGCGATTCCGATGGCGGTCATGGCTCTGCTGGGGGGCTACTGCGGCGCGCGCATCTTCCGCCGCATTCCGCAAGCGATCGCTCGCGCGATCGTCGTGGCGATTGGG
>DATAQH010000210.1:0-1816 GCA_036264815.1 Candidatus Cybelea sp. | reverse complement strand
TCGTCATTTCGCCGTTGGTCGAGGCCCACGCGAGGCTCTCATTGTGCCCGAGGACAACCCCTGGCATTCCCGGAATCGTTGCCCCCGCGACGTGCACCTGGGGCGACTGCAGGTCGACGAGATACCAAATTCCCGGAATCGTGAGGTCGAGATGCGGATCGTTGGCCAGCAGCGCGCGCCCATCGCTGCTGAGCGCGGCACCGGCCGCCCAGGCGTTGCTGCCGATCGCGCGGTGCCGCGTCCGCATGGCAAGCGTCGAAAAATCGCAGTCGCGAGGCGCGGCCCGCGCGCCTCCGCCGTCGCGCCTACCCTCAATCGTCACGTCGTAGCGTGCGTCGGAGAGCGGAAATGCCGCGGCGAAACAGCCCGCGCCGCGATGCCGCCAGACGGCATCGCGCGCAAACACCGCGTGCCACGGATCGGCGAGCTCGAGCGATGCGACGAGCGAAACGGCGAGCGAGTCTTTCGGCGTCCACGGCTCCGGACGATAGAGCAGAATCCGAAACTCAATCGGAAGCGGTTGCGCCCCGCTCGCCGCGTTGACGCCGTCGCTGAAGGCCGCGAGGGCCGCCCGATCGCGTGGCAACATCGCGCGAAGCTGCCGCACCGCGACCGCGCCGATGTCGACCGCCCGCTGCATGCGATCGTAGACGAGCGCCTTCGCGCCGAGGATCTCCGCGAGGCGGCCGTAGGCATACCGACGCGTCAGATCGAGTTGGAAGAGCCGGTCCGATCCCTGCACGTACCCTTCGGCAAAGTAGAGATCGTGTTCGTTACGGGCACGGATGTGCGGTATATCGCGCCGGTCGCGGACGATCGTGACCTCAGCCCGCAGTCCTCTCGCGACGATGCGGCCGCGGGTCGTCGCCGTGTCGTGCAGGCCGGCTGCCAGATTCAGGCTGTAGGCGAGGAGCAGTGCCGCCACACAAATGGCGAACGCAATGGCGTGGCGCCGCAGCGCGTGGCCGAACGCGCCGACCGGCGTCGGGTCGGCGCTTTGTGCGAGCCTCGGGTCGGGCCGTTCGAAAAAGCCCACGGCAGGTATTTCAGCGTCTCGCGCTGCGCCCCCGTGACGCCAGTGTAGAGCGGGACAGGCTCGCTCTACGGTTACGCGAACCAGGCGGCCATGAGCAGAGTTTCGATCGCTGCCTTGGCAGCGGCCCTGGTTTTATGTCTTTCTCCGCGCCCCGCCGGCAGCGCCGGCGCGGGCCCATCCGTAAACAGCGCATCGGTCCGCGCCGCGATCGTCGCGGCGGTCGAAAAAGATCGTAAACTTTTCGGCGGTAAGACGCCGGTGCCGGGAGTCCTGATCGGCGTCTGGGACAGTCAAGGGAACTCGTACGTGCACGGCTTCGGCTACGCCGATTTGAAGGCGAAGCGGGCGATGTCGGCCGCCGACCATTTCCGGATCGGCAGCAACACGAAGACGTTCGTGGTCGCCGTTTTGCTGCAGCTCGTCGACGAGGGAAAGCTAACGCTCGACGATCCGCTGTCGCGCTTCTCGTTGGGCGTGAAGGTACCCAACGCCGAACACATCACGGTTCGCGAGCTGATGGAGATGCGCAGCGGCCTCTTCGAAGCCTACGACACGCCGCAAGTGAACAAGATGGAGGTCAAACCGACGACCGTATTCGATCCCCGCGAGCTCATTGCTTGGGCGGCCCAACAGAAGCCGTACTTCGCCCCGAATGCCGAGTACAAATACACGAACACCAACTATCTGCTGCTCGGCTTGATCATCGAGTCGCTCACCCACGATACCGTCGAACATCAGGTCACGACTCGCTTGGTCGAACCTTTCGGGCTCACGCATACG
>DATAQH010000170.1:0-1794 GCA_036264815.1 Candidatus Cybelea sp. | reverse complement strand
AGCGTCTGCAGCACGCCGCCGATCGCCGCCTTCGTGTAGGGCGCATCGGTCCGCAGCGTCTCGAGACGGATCAACGGGTAGCGCTGCGATTGCCGCTTGAAAATTCGCTGAGCGCTCGAGATCGCTGTCAGCGCGTCTGCGTTCTCGGCGCGGGATACGAAGAGCACGATCGCCGGCGCGCCGTCGACCCGCGTTGTAATCGCGGCGTCGGCCGAGCCGTCGGCGACGCGAGCGACATCGCCGACACGCACGCTCGCCCCCCCGTTCGTGGGAACGGGAAGTTGGCGAAGATCCTCGGCGTCCGCTGCGGCGGAGCGAACCCCGATCGTCGCCTCCGCGAAGCTCGAGCGCAGTGTGCCGCCCGGCAGTACCTCGTCGGCAGCCGCCAAGGATTGGTTGAGGTCGAGCACGGTCATGGCCATCGCGTCCAGCGCACCGAGTTGCGGAACGACGGTAAACTGCCGCGTTTGCTCGCCCGAAACGATAACGTTGCCGATTGCGGGCGCCGCTCGCAAAGCGGGGGCAATTTCCCGGTCGGCAATCTCTGCGAGCGAGCGCGGCGAGAAAATCGCCGAAGAAAGCGATGCCACGAGCACCGGAACCTGGGATGGATCGGCATCCGCGACGACCGGTGGCACGAGATCGAGGGGCATGTTTGCTCGCGCCGCCTCCACCGCTTGCTGCACGTTGCTGCGATCGGTTTCGAGATCGCTGCCGAAGCGAAAGCGAACGACGATGTTTGCGACGCCCGCCTGCGCGTACGTTGAGACGCGGTCGAGCTGCGGCATCCCCTCGAGTTGATCCTCGATCGGCATGGCGACCAGACGCTCGATCTCCTCGGCGCTCGCGCCCGGATACGGCGCCGAGATCGCCACGATCGGAAATGAAACCGGCGGCAGAATGCTGCGCCGCATCTGCGTGAACGCCATCGCCCCAACCGCCACGATCAGCGCGTAGAACAGCGTTACGGTGATCGGATTGCGCAACGACGCACGCGTCAACCACATTCTGTCGATACCTACTCGAACCGCCGTTGCGCGGCTTCAGGAAAGTCGTTGAAATTACTCCGCATCGAAGTAATTTCGCGCGGGCGCCGCCTGGCCAACGCGGCCGGCCTCATCTATCGTAGGGTCATGAAAGCACTTTCGTTCTTCCTCGTTCTCACCGCAGCCGCGTTCCCGGTCGCGGCTTCCGCGCAGATGCATGCGCCGCCGCCGATGAGCAAAGGGCAATTCGAAAGTACTCCCGCCGGCTCACCGGTACAGATCGTCGTACGCGTGACGGCGCTGCAGCGTGAGGCGTTTGCGGCGGACCTGCTCGCGCAGGTCGACGCCTCGCACTATAAGCCGACCGGGACGCACCTGAATCTCTACTTCCCGGCCCAAACCCCAGTTCTCATGGGCTCCGCCGGCGACGTCAAGCCTGGCGCCGTGCTCTACGTTTACGCGGTTGCGACCTCACGTGACCGAGCCGACGTCAAGAAGATCGTTGTCGTGACGCCGTACGCAACCGTGCTGTGACGGGACTGCTCAGCGGCTGGGCTGCACTTGCGCTTATCCCGCTGACCGCGATCGTGGGCTGGCTCTTCCGGCGCTTGGCGCGCGGCCGCTTCGCGTTGCGCATGCGCCCGCACTACGTTCTCGGATACGCGGCGCTCGGGCTCGCGCTCATTCACCTCATGTCGTACTTGGGCGGTATGCAAGGCGCCAACGCAACCGGGCTCTGGTTCGCAACGCTCGCGACCGCCGTGCTTGCGCTGCAGGCCTTGCTCGGATCGAACCTGCAGTCGCCGGG
>DATAQH010000131.1:0-8445 GCA_036264815.1 Candidatus Cybelea sp. | reverse complement strand
CTTCATATTCGCCGCTTAGCTTGGGGGCCGGAGCAAAAAACAACTCGAAGATTCGCCAAAGAATGGGAGCGCAATGAATACACGCCCTAGACGCTTTCCGTTGCTACAACTCGTCGCCGTCGCAGTTCTTCTCTCTGGCTGCGACGGCGACGTTTCGGAGTCTGCAGCTTTTTCGCCGACCGCGCGAAGTGCCGCGAGGCATTCGGTGGGATTGGGCGCCGTCCTGACCTCACAAGGGGGCCAAATCTACGGCTTCGACATCAACCAGAGCGGCAGCGACGGCGTGCTGGCCACGGCTGTTAACGTCGAGACCTTCGATCAGGGCGGCGGAACGATCGCGAAAGTGATTCCGAAGAAGAACCCGCCCGGAACGTCGTACGTCGCGATCGGCATCTCTGCCGGCGACGTTGGCCTAATCAACCGCCAGGTCGTCCCTAAAGGAAAGATCTACGCAAAACGCTTTTACAACGTGATGGATCCGGTTACGTCGGGCAAGTTTACCGGCAAATGGACGCCGCCGGTCAAGGACTTCCAGGTGGAGACGGCCGGCCCGAATCAGAGCACGGCCAACACCGCGATCTTCGGCATCGAGCTCAAGAACCAAGACGTGCCGGATATCTTCTCGTCGAACATCGCCAAGAACACGTTCGGTAAGGTCATCCACCTCGATCCGAACACCTTTGGAGTTGGAAACGTGCCGCAAGTCGCGCAGGACACGGCGACGAACCAGGCGGTGATCGCGGTCTCGCCCGACGGCGGCCGAGTCGGCGGCCAACCGCCGATCAACGTGCTCGTCAACCTCAAGACCGGCAAAGAAATTCAATTCAACGGCCTCAACAACGGCTACTTCGGCGCAGGTTATGTGAACGGCTTAGCCGTCGATTCGGCCACGGGCATCGCCGCAACGACGACCGAGCTCAACGCGCAAGTCGAGTTCTACGACCTCGCCAAGCGCAACGGCGTCTACGCGCAGCTTCCTTGCACGGGCGACACATCGCAGACCAATAGCGGCGCGGGCATCGTCAACGATTCCGCCAACGGGCTCTTTCTCGTGACCGATCCCACCTATTGTGACGGCAGCCAGGGCAGCGCGATCGTCGTTTACGACGAAAGCGGAAATCTGGTCGAGACGATAACGGGGTTTAAGTTTGCGATAGGCGAGCCGGCGCCGGTCATCAACCCTTCCCAACGGATGGGCTGGGCCTTTGGCCCTAGTTTTAGCCAGTTGCAGCAGTTCTTTTATTAGGGCAAAGCGAACGACCCATTCCTCACTTGCAATTTTGGGAGGAATGACCATCTTGCGATACATGCTTACGGCGACCGTTGCGGCGGCCGCGCTTCTCGCAGGCTTCGCGGCGGCGAAGGCTGCCGGCGCCCCGCTGTCCGATTCGGACTACATCGCCAAGATATCTATGGCCGCGCCGGCCGCGGTGGTGAAGGGCGCGACGATCGTCCAGATGGGCGACAACGGGGCGATGCGGACGGTTCAAACTGGGAGCAACGGCTTCACGTGCATGCTCCTCGGTCCGCAAGAACCGATGTGCGCGGATAACAACGCGATGGCCTGGATGAAAGCGATCTTAACGCACGGGACGCCGCCCGCGTCGACGGGTTTCGTATACATGCTCGCCGGCGACGAAGGCGCGAGCAACACCGATCCATACGCGCGGACGCAGACCGCCGACAATCATTGGGTGAAGACGGGACCGCACGTGATGCTGCTCGGCCCCTCGGTCAAGAGCATGGGGTATCCCATGGGTGTCGATCCCGACCCCACCAAGCCGTACGTGATGTGGCCCGATTCACCGTACGCCCACTTGATGATCCCGGTGAGCGCTAGCCCATGAGCGGGCGCACGCTCGCGGACATAGCAGCGTCATAGGAGTCTCGGCGGCGGCGTTGGAAAGGTCGGCCAGCAATGGTTAGGCAGGGGCTTGTCGCGGCACTACTCGGACTGGTTTGCGTAACGGCGTGCTCGTCGAACGGCGGCTCGCCGCTCGCGGCTCGCAGCGGCGGCAGCCTCGGCGCGCTCCCGCATGCTCGCCCGGCCAGCGGTTCGATCGGCAAGTACATCTCGCATGTCGTCGTGATCATTCAAGAAAACCGCAGCTTCGAAAACTTTTTCGCGGGTTATCCCGGAGCGAACGCGCCGCTGAGCGGATGCGGCATTCCGGTTGGTAACTCAAGCCCGAGGGTCGACGCCCAGATCCGCCGCGGGGCCGGCTCCGGATCGAAGTGTCCGCCCGGCGATATCAGCATTGCTTTGAAACCGATTACGTTCCACGGGCCCGTGCTCGCGCACAACTGGCGCGCCGCGCGGGAGGAGTACGACAAAGGCAAGCTGGACGGATTTTCGAAGTACGGCACGCCTGGAGACTACGACGCATACTCGTACGTGGAGCAATCGGAGGTCCAGCCATACTGGACGATGGCCAACCAATACGTGCTCGCCGACGCGATGTTCCCGACCGAATGGGGCGGCAGCTTTACCGGGCACCTGACACTCGTCGCGGGCAACGACCGAATCAAGGGAAAACCAAGCGAATCGGAGGTCGATTTCCCCAACGGCCTGCACGACGATTGCGACTCGCCGGTCGGGACCCGAAGCTCGTACGTTACGATGGACCATCTGGAGCATTTTTATCAAGCACCGTTTCCCTGCTTCGACCAGTTCAACTCGATCGCCAACATCCTCGATCAAGCTGGAATTGGTTGGAAGATTTATGCAACCAAGCGAGTGGGCGCGGGCATGTGGGAACCGTTCGAAGCGTTTAAGTATACGCGTTACGGACCGGACTGGAGCACGCACGTCATTGCCCCGCAGACGACGGTTCTCAATGACCCCAGCAAGGGAAACCTCGCATCGGTCAGCTGGGTGACTCCGAGCAAGAAGGACTCGGACCACCCTGGCGATCACAGCGCTCTTGGCCCGTCGTGGGTCTCGTCCGTCGTCAATGCGGTCGGGGAGAGTTCGTACTGGAACTCGAGTGCGATCATCGTCGTCTGGGACGATTGGGGCGGGTGGTTCGATAACGCGTCGCCGCCGCAGCTCGATTATCGCGGCCTCGGCTTTCGCGTTCCGTGTTTGATCATCTCACCGTATGCAAAACAGGGCTACGTCGACCAAACGCAATACGAGTACGGGAGCATCCTGAAGTTCATTGAAGAGGTTTACAACCTGCCGAACATCGGGCCAGCCTCCGAGATGTACACCGACGCGCGGGCCACGGGGCTCGACAATGCGTTCGACTTCACGCAGAAGCCGCGTCCATTTGTAAAGATCAAGTCGAAGTATCCGTTGGCGCACTTCCTGCACGAGCCGCCGTCGGACGAACCCGTAGACACGGAGTAGCAGCTACTAACAAAACGATCCCCAAAGCCTAACGCGTGAACCCTGTAACCGGGCGCGGCGGTGGGACCACGCGAATCGTCACGCCGGCACGGTGTTCGCCGTCCGTGGCTTCGATACGCCAAGCTCCCAAACGCAGCGGCCAAAAAGCATCGCCGTTGGCGTCGAACGCGAGCGGCGTTCCGTCGACGCTCCAACGGATGGTAGTGGCAGTACCGGAGCCCATGGCGCGCAGAGCGATTTGTTGGGAGCGTTGCTGAAGCGCGTTGCTTGCGTCGTTGAGTACGAATGTATCGCCTTCGTGGGGGAACGCGATGCGCAGCGTCGTGCGTTCGTCCGTTGGGCGCAGCGAGGCGAGATCTTCGGGGCGTACCCATTCTTTAACGATTGCGGGGCACGGTTGCGTGCGTGAGGGAGCTCGGCCGGTCGTGGCGCAGATCGCGACGCGTACGTATCCGCGGGGCGATGTAAACGGCGGCGGCTCGGCGTTGCGTTCGTAGAGATGCAGCATGATGCGATTCCAGAGAGGGCCGGCGCCGGTGACGCCCGAGACGCCGCGCATCGCGCTGCCGTCGAAGTTGCCGACCCAGACGCCGACCGTGTAATCGCGGGTGAAGCCGACGGTCCAGGTATCGTGAAAATCCGATGAGGTGCCGGTCTTTACCGCGGCCGGAAACGGCATCTCGAGCACCGAGTGCAGGCCGAACGAGTGCGAGCGCGCGTGCGGATCGGCGAGGATGTCGGTCACCAGCTCCCAGACCGGCGCCTCGCCGACCTGACGCCCAGCGCCGCTTTCGCCCGCGAGATGCAACGCGAGGAAGTCGCCTTCGCGCGCCATCGTTACGTAGGCTTGAACGAGCTCCCAGAGGCTGACCTCACCGCTTCCCAGCGTCAGCCCGAGACCGTAGTACGACGCGGGATGGTCGAGGTGAGCAAAGCCCAGCTCGTGAAGGCGGTCGAGCAGCTTTGGGACGCCGAGATCTGAGAGCACGCGTACGGCCGGCACATTGAGCGAGTTTGCCAGCGCATAGCGGACGCGCACCGGGCCACTGAAGCGGCCGCTGTAGTCGGCGGGCTGGTAGAGGCGCCCGCCGGGAATCGCGTAGGCCGCAGGAACGTCTGGCAGGATCGTCGTCGAGCGAATCGTTTCGCGTTCGAGCGCGAGCTCGTAGGTGAACGGTTTGAGCGATGACCCGGCCTGGCGCAGCGCCTGCACGCCGTCGTTGCGTCCCAGCGCCGCGTCGGAAAAATAGTCCGGCGAGCCGACGTAGGCGAGCACGTCGCCCGTTCGATTATCCGCGACGAGCGCCGCGGCGTCGGTGACGTGATACCGAGCCAGCGCATCGATGACGTCTTGGGTTTGTGCCTGGACGAAACGCTGTAGGGAGCGATCGAGCGTCGTCCGCTCGCGGCCGCCGGCCTCTACGCCGCCGCGGTAGAGATAGAAGAGGGCGTGCGGTGCGTCTGCGATTCCCGAGTCGTGCCGGCGAACGTCGAGCATCTCGGCCAAAGCCCGATCGGCCGTCGGGCGATCTACTTCTCCGAGCGCGACCATCCGGTCGAGCACGTAGCGCTGGCGTTTCCGCAGCGCGCGCCAGTTCGAATAGGGTGCGAGACGAGAGGGATCGTTGGGGATCGCCGCGAGCAGCGAGGCTTGGGCGAGATCGAGATCCGAGGCGGGCTCGCCGAAGTACGTTCGAGCGGCCGCTTCGACGCCGTAGAGATTTCCGCCCATCGGCGCGCGGTTGATGTAGGCTTCGAGCACCGCCGCTTTGCTCGAGCCGATCTCGATGCGTTCGGCGGTCGCGATCTGCGCGAGCTTGTCCTTCATCTGGGCGAGCGCGCCGCCGGCGTGCCTCGAAGGATAAATCAGGCGCGCGAGCTGCATTTCGATCGTCGAGCCGCCGCTACGCGCTTCGCCAAAGATCGCGTACTCGCGTGCGGCGCGCAGCAGCGCGAAGAGGTCGACGCCGCCGTGCTGCCAGAAGCGCGCGTCTTCGGCAGCGACGATCGCCTCCCGGAAGTCCGGCGAGACTGCTTCGAGCCGCACGCCGATCGCGTGCGTCGAGTCGCCGCTGAGAATGGTTCCGAGCACGATGCCGGTGCGGTCGGTGTAGGTCACCGATCCGCGCGCCGGCGCAAGCTTCGCTACATCGATGCCCGAGCGCGCAAGCGCCACAATCGCGCCGAGGGCCGCGAGCGCTAGCAGGGGAGCAAAGAGTTTCATCGGGTAGAGATGAAAAGAGGCATGCGTGCGTCTGCTCTATTCGATGCTCGTCGTCGCGGCCATCGTCGCGGTGGCATCCTGCAACGGCCAGGGCGGCCCGGCGAAGCTTGCGCCGGTCGCGGCCGCTCCCAAACCCTCGCTGCCGGCCTGGATCGCCTCGATCTCCCCGACCCAGACGGCACAGACGCTGGCGCAAGTGCGCGTCATATTCGCGAAGCCGGTCGCCGCGGTGGCGGCGCTCTCGGGCGACGGTGCCCGCAGCGTGCTCGATCGCGTTGCGGTCGAGCCGCCGCTCGCGGGGCACTTTACGCTGCTGACGCCGCGAATGATCGGCTTCGTCGCCGACCGCGCACTGCCGATTGGGACGCGCGTCCGCATCACGCTGCGGGCGGGGCTGCGCGACTTGGACGGCGACTCGCTGCCGGCCGATCTGGCGTGGAGCTTCGAAACCGAATCGCTCGCCTTTAGCGGCCTCCCACAGATTTCCGGCGGCGACGACCAGTCGACGGCGCCCCCGGTCGACGTGCAGCCGACGCTCGACGTCACGGCGAATGCGGCCGTCGATCCCGGCTCGCTGGCCGCGCACGCGACGCTTTCCAACGGCGGCGACAGCGTGCCCCTTTCGGCGACGCTCAAGGCGACGCCGACGCCGTATCCCGGCAGCGGTGCGCAAGAGCTCTTCGATCCTTCGCTGAGTTCTTGGGTCTACGAGCTCAAGTCGGCGCACGAGCTGCGCAAAGGAACGAAATATACGCTGAGCATCGCGCCCGGCGTCGAGCCGGCGTACGGCAACGTTGCGTCAAGCAAAGGCTTTAGCGGCGCGGTGCAAACCTACGACGCGCTTGCGATCGTGCCGACGCCGGTGCCCAGCCCCAACAGCGGCGGCCGCTTCGCCGCCGGCGACCCGGCGCTAGCGTTCAGCAATCCCCTAGACAGCGGCTCGATCGCCAACGCGATAACGCTCTCGCCTCCGGCGGCTTCGATCAAGAACCTTTACTCCGTCGCCGATCAGTCGAATACGATCGCGATCAATCCCTACGCGTTGGACCCGGACAAAACGTACGTTGCCACCATCGCGTCGACCGTCAAGGACGTTTTTGGACAGACGCTCGGCTCGGAGCAGAAGGTGACGATTCACACCTCCGACTTCGCGGCGGGTGCCTGGGCGCCGACCGGAACGAACGTGCTTCCCGCCGGTGCACCGGTCGCGTTGAACTTCTACGCGACGAATCTGCCCGGCAACGCGTACTCCGCGCAGTACGCCCGCGTGAAGCCGGCGCAGCTTCTGGGCAACGCGGACTCCCTGTCCGTTCTTCCTGCGTGGAAGAGCTGGCCGAGCGCGACGCTCAAAGGCGCGAGCCGCAACGCGCAGAGCGTTGTGCGCGTGCCGCTGCAGTCGCAGCTCGGCGGACGCTACGGGGCGCTGGCCTACGGCTTTCGTACGGGCCTGGACGGCGGCGATTCTTCGCCCTCGCTCACCGGCATCGCGCAGCTGACCAATCTCGGCGTCTTCTCGCAGTGGTTCCCGGCGCACGGCATCGTGCTCGTCCAGCATCTCAGCGACGGCGCACCGGTGCGCGGCGCGAAGGTCACCGTCTATCGCCTCGCCGACTCGGGGAAAGTCCCGCCGGCGCAGTGCGCGACCGGTACGACCGGCGAGGCCGGCGAGGCCGACTTTAGCGGGGTCGACGTCGAGCGTTGCTCGGCGCTGGCCTCGTCGAACCAGGGGCCGAATCTGGGCGTCGTCGTTACCGAAGGCCCCGACATCGCGACGGTGACGACGTGGAACTATAGCGGATTCGCGCGCTTCGACATTTACGGATCGTGGACGGGCGGCGCGCCGCTCTCGCGCGGAACGATCTTTACCGACCGGCAGATGTATCAGCCGGGCGAACGCGCCCAGCTCACCGGGATCGCGTACTACGTCAAGGGCAACCGCGTAGTTCCCGACGCAAATGCCGCCTATACGGTGACGCTGGCCGATCCGAGCAACGTCTCGACCAAGCTCGGTACGCGCCGCACCGACTCGCTTGGTGTCTTCTCGATGACGCTTCCGTTTTCGAATCAGCAGGCGCTTGGGTACTACACGATCGCGGCCAAGGGCAAGAACGGCAACGAGATCGACGGCTCGCTGCGCGTCGCGCAGTTCAAGCCCCCCAACTTCAACGTTACGGTGAAGCTCGCGGGAACGTCGGCGACGGCGGGTTCGAGCCTGCAGGCCGACGTCTCGGCGAACTATCTCTTCGGTGCCCCGCTGCAGGGCGGTAAGGCGCACGCGTACGTCACCCGCGAGGTTGCAGCCGTGCAGCCCAAGGGTTGGGACGATTTCTCGTTCGGACCCCAATGGTTCTATCCCGAGCAGGCGCCCGAGTTTACCACGGACGTGCTGCAGCGCGACCTTCCGCTCGACGAGAAGGGGGACGCTTCGCTGGACGTCGCGGTGCCCGGCGACCTCCCGTTCCCGATGACCTATAACGTCGACATGGAGACGACCGACGTCTCGAACCTCTCGGTGAGCGACTCGCAGAGTTTTCTAGCGCTCCCAGCCGATGCCGTTATCGGTCTGGCCTCCGATTCGGTCGGCAAAGCCGGAACCGGGATGCCGGTTCGCGTGCTCGTTACCGACGCCGACGGCAAAGCGATCGCGGGGCGCGCCGTCCATCTCGAGCTGCAGAAGATGACGTACACCTCAGCGACGCAAGAAGAGGAGGGCGGCGAGAACGCGGATCAGTCGATCAAATACGCGACCGTTTCGACGGCCGACGTCACCTCTTCCGACAAGCCAGTCATCGGGCAGCTGACGCCGAGCGAGGTCGGACCGTACCGCGTCAATGCGACCTTCGCACAGGTGCAGGACGATGAACGGCGT
>DATAQH010000015.1:0-3301 GCA_036264815.1 Candidatus Cybelea sp. | reverse complement strand
AGGACGCGCACGGCAACGGCGGCGTCCGTCGCGCGCCTCATTTTTTCAAAAGCTTTCGCAGGCCGGCTTCATCGAGAATCGTGATTCCCAGCTGCTCCGCCTTGCTCAGCTTGCTTCCCGCGTCGCTGCCCGCTACGACGTAGTCGGTTTTCTTGCTGACGGAGCCGCTAACTTTGCCGCCCGCGCCGGCAATGAGCTCCGTGGCCTCTTCGCGGGTCAGCGTCGGCAGCGTGCCCGTGAGCACGAGCGTTTTGCCGCCGAGCGTTCCGTCCGCGCGAACCCGCTTCGGCGCATCCATAACGACTCCGGCCTCGCGCAGCCGCTCGATCATTTCGAGATTCGGCGCCTGCTTGAAGAAGAGCGCGACGCTGCGTGCCACCTCCGGGCCGATGCCTTCGCTGCGCTGAAGTTCGCTTTCACTCGCCTCGGCGACCCGGTCGATCGTACCAAAGTCGGAAGCAAGGATCTGCGCCGTCTGCGTGCCGACGAAACGGATGCCGAGGCCGTAGAGCAGGCGCGCCAAGCCGCGCTGCTTCGAAGAGTTGACGTTACGCAACAAATTTTCGATACTCTTGCGCCCGAGTCGAGGAACGCGAGCGAGAGAAGTTTCGTTCAGATTATAGGTATCGGCGATGTTGCGCACCAGCTTGAGCTCGGTCAACTGCTGCGCGATGACGTCGCCGATGCCCTCAATATCCATCGCACCGCGCGAAGCAAAATGGCGCAAACGCTCGTAAACCTGCGCCGGACACGCCGCGTTCGTACAGCGCGACATCGCCTCGCCTTCGGGATGGTCGACGTCGGAGCCGCAGACCGGACACCGGTCCGGCATCTTGAATCGGCGCTCGCGCCCGGTTCGCTCCGAGAGCACCGGTCCGACGACGCGAGGAATGACGTCGCCGGCGCGCGTCACGAGCACCGTATCCCCGATCCGAATGTCGTTACCGTCGATGTAGGCGACGTTGTGCAGCGTCGCGCTCTTCACCGTGACGCCGCCGATCTGCACGGGCGCCAGGACGGCGCTCGGATTGAGCGTTCCGGTGCGCCCAACGGTAACGGCAACGTCCAACAGCTTCGTGCGAGCCTCGCGAGGCTTGAACTTGAAGGCGATCGCCCAGCGCGGATCGCGCGCGACGACCCCGAGACGCTCCTGGAGCACGAAGTCGTCGACTTTAATAACGACGCCGTCGATCTCATAATCGAGGCTGTCGCGGCGCTCTTCCCAGTCGCGACAGTACGAAACGGCTTCTTCGAGGCTCTGCGCGCGCGCGACGTTGGGGTTGACGGGGAAACCCAGCGCGCGCAGCCGTTCCAGCGCCTCCCACTGCGTCCGAACTCCCATAGCGGCGCCCTCTTCGACGGCGAGCTGATAAGCAAAGAACGAGAGGCGCCGCGCGGCCGTCAGTGCCGGGTCGAGCTGCCGGACGCCGCCTGAGGCCGCGTTGCGGGGATTCGCGAAGGCCGCCAGACCCTGGCGCTCTCGATCCGCGTTGAGCCGCTCGAAGTCGCTCTTTCGCAGATAGACTTCGCCGCGCGCTTCGACGAACGCCGGTACTCCTTTTGAGGGCGCACGCAAACGCAGCGGAATCGTTTTCACCGTGCGCAAATTCGGGGTCACGTCCTCGCCGGCGCGTCCGTCGCCGCGGGTTCCCCCGCGCTCGAACGAACCGTCTCGGTAGTCGAGCGCTACGGCGAGGCCGTCGATTTTGAGCTCGCAGACGTAGGCGACGCCGGTTCCGGCGATCTTGCGCGCGCGTTCGTCAAATGCGCGCAGCTCCTCGACCGTGACGGCGTTCGCGAGACTGAGCATCGGACGCGCGTGCTCGTACGGTGCAAACCGCGCGGAGGCGGCCGCGCCGACGCGCTGCGTGGGCGAATCCGGCGTCTGCAGCTGGGGATGCTGCTGCTCGAGCTCGATCAGCTCGCGCAGCAACGCGTCGAACTCCGCATCGGTAATCTGCGGGTCGTCCATCGCGTAGTAGTTGTAGTTCGCCTCCTCGATCTGCGAGCGCAGAGCGTCGGCGCGGGCCGCCGCGCGAGCAGCGGAGCGGGTCACGAGCGCCCTAGGCTTCCACGGGAACCCGCCCGGTTTCGGCGAGATCGCGAAGCGTGAAGAGATTCTCTTGCTCGAGACGCTCCAGCTCGGCCGCATCGACTTGGTGGTGACCGACGGCGCGCTGGTCGCGCAGTACCGGGATCAGATACTCTCCGGTGAAAGACGCTTCGCTCTGCGCAACCTGTTCGGGCGTGCCGGTCGCGACGATCGTGCCGCCTCGGTCTCCGCCTTCGGGGCCGAGGTCGATCAGGTAATCGGCGGTCTTGATCACGTCGAGGTTGTGCTCGATCACGAGCACCGTGTTGCCGAGCTCGACCAAACGCTCGAGGACGTCGAGCAGCTTGTGAATGTCCGCAAAGTGCAGTCCGGTCGTCGGCTCGTCGAGGACATAGAAGGTGCGTCCGGTCGAGCGCCGTGAGAGCTCGGTCGCGAGCTTTACGCGCTGCGCCTCTCCGCCCGAAAGCGTCGTCGCCGGCTGGCCCATTTTGATGTAGCCGAGCCCCACGTCGCAGATCGTCCGCAGCTTGTTGTGGATGCGTGGAATCGCCGAGAAGAAGTCGTTGGCTTCGTCGACCCGCATCTCGAGGACGTCGGAGATCGTTTTGCCCTTGTACTTGACTTCGAGCGTCTGCGCGTTGTAGCGCCGCCCTTTGCAGACCTCGCACGGCACGTAGACGTCGGGAAGAAAGTGCATCTCGATCTTGATGATGCCGTCGCCTTCGCAAGCTTCGCAACGGCCGCCCTTGACGTTAAATGAGAAGCGTCCCGGCGTGTAGCCGCGCATCCGCGCCTCCGGAACGAGCGAGAAGAGTTGCCGAATGTGATCGAAGGTGCCGGTGTAGGTGGCCGGATTACTGCGCGGCGTCCGCCCGATCGGCGATTGGTCGATCACGACCATCTTGTCGAGCTGGCCCGCACCCTTCACCGTGCCGTACGTTCCGCCCGGCGGCTGCCGGTGCAAATGCTGATTGAGCGCGCGCACGAGTACTTCGTTGACAAGCGTCGACTTGCCGCTGCCGCTCACCCCCGTCACGGCCGCAAACACGCCGACCGGAAAGGCGACGTCGACGCCGCGTAAATTGTTCGCTTTGGCGTTGCGAACCTCGAGACAGCCGCGCGCCTTGCGGCGGCGGCGCGGAATCGGAATGAACTTGCGGCCGCTGAGGTAGGCTCCGGTCTCCGATTTGGGGTTCGCGATAACGTCGTCGAGCGTTCCCGCGGTGAGGATCTCGCCGCCTTCGGCGC
>DATAQH010000012.1:0-3914 GCA_036264815.1 Candidatus Cybelea sp. | reverse complement strand
GGTACGCGTCTACCGTGCCCGCGAGGTAACGGGTCTCACGCAAGATGATGCCGGCGTCGACGTCGCGTTGTCGGATGGCGGGATGCTGCGAGCCGAGTATCTCGTTGGATGTGACGGCGGCCGCAGCGTCGTGCGCAAAGCGGCCGGCATCGACTTCCCCGGATTGGAGCCGACGCTGAGCAACATCATCGCCGAAGTCGAACTGGCGGACGAGCCGCCGCAGTGGGGTATCCGTCGCGACGCCGCCGGGATCCACGCCCTCAGCAAGTCAGAGAATGCCGGTCCGGTGCGAGTGCTGATAACCGAACAGCAACTTCACAGAAACGAAGCAACGCTGGAGGATCTCAAAGCAGGCCTCATCAGCGTCTACGGGACCGATTTTGGCGTCCACAGTCCCTCGTGGATCTCGAGATTCACCAATACGACTCGACAGGCGGCAACCTATCGTAACCGCAGAGTCCTGGTAGCCGGCGACGCCGCGCACGTTCATCCGCCCGATGGCGGACAAGGTCTCAACACCGGCGTTCAAGACGCGGTGAACCTCGGGTGGAAACTTGCTCAAGTTATAAAGCGGACGTCGCCGGAGAGCCTTTTGGAGACCTATCATGCCGAGCGACATCCCGTAGGGGCGCGCGCGACGCGCCATGCGATGGCGTCGATGCCGCTTCGCAGCGGTGACGCGCGCGCCGCTGCCTTGCGCGATATCATTTCCGAGCTCCTCATTATGGAGGAACCTCGCAAGCACGTTGCCGGAATGCTCTCCGGCCTCGACATTCGTTACGACCTCGGCGAGGGACACCCGCTGCTCGGACGCCGCATGCCCGATCTCGAGCTGATCGGGTCTGACGGCACGCTGCGCGTATTCACCCTGCTGCACGCCGCCCGTCCGGTGCTGCTGAGTCTGAGCAACCCGAGCCGCCTCGACGTCACGCCATGGGCGGATCGAGTGAAACGGATCGATGCGCGATACACCGGTGCCTGGGAGTTACCGGTGCTTGGTCCAGTCACGGCTCCCGCCGCGGTCCTGATCCGCCCGGACGGGTACGTCGCGTGGGTGGGAGATGGGACCGATCGCGGACTCGCCGACGCACTCACCACCTGGTTTGGAGCGCCGGCATCTTACTTCCAGGCACGAGGCGGCCCGGCCAACGACACCGTCGAATAAGGTTTAGAGCTTGCTTTGGAGGCGTTACGTGGAACCTACTCGATTTGCCCTCGCTCGTGTTCGAACTCTTTTATTCGCTCTCGCCCTCTCCGCCGGCGTCACCGCGTGCGGCGGCGCTCTCGGCACAAACCCGACGCAGTCGGGATCTGCTGCGCTGCCCGCCGCGGGTTTTGCCGCACCGGCAACGCGCGACAAGACGCTCGTGTACGTCGCGGAGCACACGAACGGTTTCGTCGACGTTTTTGACGGTAACGGGCTCCTATTGTACGTGCTAACGACGGGCATCAGCGCGCCCGCCGGGCTCTTCGTTGACGCGCAGCACAACCTGTGGGTCGCCAACCCCGGAGCGAACGACGTCCTCGTCTTTCCCCGCGGCTCGAAGTCGCCGACGCGGACGCTGCCGGACGCGAACCAACCCAACGACGTCGCGGTGTGCGCTGACGGTACGGCGTTCGTCGCCGACGCTCTCAACGAGGGCGGTATCGCCGTTTTTCCGACCGGCCACAAGAACCCGGTCCGGCGTCTGCAGCCTCAACAGAGCGGGGGCGAAGGCCTTGAATCCTACGTGACCTGCGACAACAAGGGCAACATCTTCGCGACGGGCTACATCGGTTTCTCACCGTTCCCCGCGACCACGGGTTGGCGACACGGGCGCGAGTCCGGATACTACCTGCTGCCCCAGGCTGCATGGTCGACCAGCGGCATCAAGGCAACCAACGACGGAACGCTGCTGATCGCTCGGTATGCCAATTCTCAGCCGGCGGTGGTGGAGTTCACCGAAGCCGGTAAGCCGACGGGCAAAGCCATCGATACCGGCTCCGACCTGTGGGGCGACATCGCACTCAACATGAAGCAGAGCGTCGTCTTCGGCACGGACTCAGCGCTCAGTGTCGTCGTGGCGCTCAAATTCCCAAGCGGCGCGCCGAGCCGCACCTATATGGCCAATAACCTGGTGAACCCGCAAGGCGTCGCCGTCGACCCAGGAGATTGATCCACTAACGCGTGCCGCGAGGCGAATGCATTCTTGAAGTAGTACGTAGCGCAGGGAGGCCCGTTGTTACGACATCGCTACTGAACGGAGTGCATGATCTATGATGAAACGTCTGCCTTTTACTTGCTGCGGACTCTTCGCAGCCCTGGCGCTGCTAGCAGGTTGCGGCGGCCCGCCCGAGAGCGCGCTGACGCCGCCCTCCAGCCCAAGCGCGAGTTCCGCGCACCACCGGTCGTGGATGAGCCCCCAGGCGAGCCGGAAGTCCAAGCTGCTCTACGTTTCGGCGTTCAACGGAAGTGACGTCACGGTATACGACTACCCCAGCATGGAACAGATGGGGACGCTCACCGGCTTCTCGTCGCCGAGCGGCCAATGCGTCGACGCGAAGGGCAACGTCTATATCGCAAACTTTACCAGCGGAGTTGTGGACGAATACGCTCACGGCGGCACGAGCCCCATCAAAACGTTTACGACGAGCGGCGACGCTTTCGGTTGTTCGGTTGACAAAGCGAACGATTTGGCGGTCACCGATTTTCTTGGGGTAAGTTACGCCCCTGGGAGCGTCACGATCTTTCCGAAAGGCTCCAGCAAAGGCGTCGTTTACAGCGACCCAAACAACTGCCACTACATTTGGAACGCGGGATACGACGACAAGGGCAACCTCGTGATGATCGCCGAGAACGAAGCATCTGAGGCCGTTACCTTTTGCGCGGTGCTCAAGGGAGCCAAATCTCTAACGATGCTGACCGCCAGCGGATTCACGATCTACTCTCCCGACTCCACGATGTGGGACGGCAAATACCTCGCTCTTGGCGATCAGCAGATTGGCGGAGGCCTTCAGTCGGGTATGATCCGCGCCAGTCTCTCGGGTTCGACGTTAACCTCTCACGGCCAAGTACTCTTGGCCGACACGTGCCAGGGTAACTACACCCACGTGATTCAGCCGTTCGTCGTCGGCCGCAAGAACACGCCGGTCAACGATCGGCAAGGCGGAGTGGTCCTCGGCGGAAACGAATTCTGCAGCGCGGACCTTCGTTTGTGGCGCTACCCGGCGGGCAATACTCCCTCGAAGTCGTTTACATTTCAATCGGGCGGCCAAGCCGTCAGCATCGCCAAATAGAGTACCTGGGCAACGCCAGAAAACGGGCCGCGGTTTAACGCGGCCCGTTCCTTATCGCTTTGCGAGGCTAATCACGAGGGAAGGTCGATTGCTGCTCTGCATTACACGGATTCGCGCCGGCTACGAGCCCGACCGGTAGTGGAGAACGAACGAATCGTCCAAAGGCGAAGATATTCTTGAAGTAGTACGTAGCGCAGGGAGACCCGTGTTACGACACCGCTACTGAACGGGGTGCAAGATCTGTGATGAAACGTTTGCCTTTTACGTCTTACGGACTCTTCGCCGCCCTGGTGCTGCTAGCAGGTTGCGGCGGGGCGCCCGAGACCGCGCTGGCGCCGCTCTCGAGTCCAAGCGCGAGTTCCGCACACCACCGATCGTGGATGAGCCCGCTGGCGAGCCGGAAGTCCAAGCTGCTCTACGTTTCGGCGTTCAACGGAAGTGACGTCACGGTATACGACTACCCCAGCATGGAACCGATGGGGACGCTCACCGGCTTCTCGTCGCCGAGCGGCCAATGCGTCGACGCGAAGGGCGATGTGTATATCGCCAACTATGCCAGCGGACTCGTGGACGAATACGCGCACGGCGGCACGAAGCCCATCAGGACGTTTACGACGAGCGGAGACGCTTTCGGCTGT
>DATAQH010000321.1:0-2747 GCA_036264815.1 Candidatus Cybelea sp. | reverse complement strand
CGGCATCCTTTACCGCGCGCTCTTCGACGCTCGTAATCTCCGCGGGCACGCAGATCGTGACGTGCGGCTTCGGTTTGACGATCGCCGACCACCACGAGCGATCTTTCATCACCTTCTGATGAAGTACGAGAGCATCGCTTCGGTCACTTCGAAATCCGCGATTACGCCGTCGCGAAGCGGACGAATCGCCGCGATGTGCGCCGGCGTCTTACCGAGCATCTGCCGTGCCTCTTCACCGACCGACAAGACACTGCCGGTGTTCATGTCTTTCGCCACGACCGAGGGCTCGCGTAAGACGATGCCCTTTCCCTTGACGAATACGAGCACGTTGGCCGTACCGAGGTCGATGCCGATGTCCAAAAAATTAACTCCTGCTTACGTAACCGGTAAAACCTGCAAACCTAACCCGCCGAGACTCGCGGATACTCGCTCGTCTCAAAGAATCCCGCGGGCTCCACGAGCGGCGTCACGCCGCTGCTGCGCTGCACTTGTCCGACGAGGTCGGAGAGCATCTCTTCGAGGCGTTAGTAGCCCCGGTCGATGTACTCGAGTCCGATAATCTCCGTCTCACCAGCGGCGGCAAGACCGGCAACGACCAGACCGGCGCCGGCGCGGATATCGGGCGCCTCCACCGGTGCGCCGGAGAGCTGCTTGGGACCTTTGATGACCGCCGCGTTGCTTTCCATCGTCACCTTGACGTCGGCGCCCATGCGAGCGAGCTCGTTCACGTACGAGAAGCGCGCGTTGAAGATCGACTCCTCGACGACGCTGGTCCCGGGACACGTGCAGAGAAAGCCGACCATTTGCGGCTGCAGGTCCGTTGGGAAACCGGGATAGGGAGCGGTAAGGATGTCGGTTCCGCCGGTGATGCCCGCGGCCTTCACGCGTATCCAGTCCTCGCCCGCAATCGTCTCGACGCCGCACTCGACGAGCTTGTCGATCAGCGCGCCCATGTAGTCGGGGCGGCAGCGCGTGACGGTTACGTCGCCGCGGGTCACGCAGCCCGCCAGCAGCAGCGTCCCGGTAACGATGCGGTCTGCGGTAATCTCGTACTCGACGCCGCGCAGTTCCGCAACGCCGTCGATAACGATCGTGTCCGTACCGTGCCCGGCGATCTTGGCGCCCATCGCCCGCAGGAAGTTCGCGAGGTCCACGACTTCGGGCTCCATCGCGACGTTGCGCAGCGTCGTCGTTCCGTCGGCCAAAACAGCGGCGAGCATCGCATTTTTCGTCGCGCCGACGCTGGGCATGCGAAACTCGATGGCCGCGCCGCGCATGCGAGCTTCCTTCGATTGCGCGATCAAGTAGCCGTGCGCGTTGTGGACGTCGCAGCCCAATGCGACGAAGGCCTGCTCGTGCATATCGGTCGCGCGGGTCCCGAGTACGCAGCCGCCCGGAAGCGGAACCTCCGCCCGCCCGAAGCGCCCGAGCAGGGCTCCGACGATATCGAAGGACGCGGCGAGCTTGCGCACCAGCGCATAGGGCGCCCGATACGATGCAACGTTGCTGGCATCGATCGTCACGGTCGTATCGCCCTCGTAGCGAATGCGCGCTCCCAGCGCCTCCAGCAGCGACCACATCACCGAGACGTCGGTGATATGAGGAACGCGATGGAGCGTGACGGTGCCGCGGGCCAGCAGCGAAGCGGCCATGATCGGCAGTGCCGCATTCTTCGCGCCGTGCGTCGCTACGGAGCCTTCCAGACGCGCCCCGCCCCGAACTCGGAGCGTCGTCTCGAGACGATCGAGCATTTTAGAGATTTATCGTTCGCGTAGGCGGTAAACTCGCCTACCGATGCCCGGTCAGACGCAGCTGCGCGTTCGCAAAATCGACGATCGCCTGCTGGCGCGCGAAGCCGTCGCTGGCCGGCGCCTCGGCCTTCTGACGCTCCGTCGCCTCCGCCAATCGCTCGCGAGCCGTTGCGACGACCACGTCGTCAAACGCCAGCGCTTCGTCCACCAGGACCGTGATCCGATCCGGCAGCGCCTGCATGAAACCCTCACTCGTAGCGAGTTCCAAGCGCGTGACCGTCCCCTCGCCGTCGGTAGCCTCGCGAACGTCTGCGCGCAGCACGCCCGGTTTCAGCGCTGCCAAAAACGGGGCGTGCTTCGGGAGAATTCCCTCCTCGCCTTCGGTCGTAACCGCGATGACGAGCTCGGCCCTGCCGTCGAAGACGACCCGCGCCGGCGTCACGAGCTTAAATGGAACCGCGTCAGGCATTGGCCATACGCTGGGCGTTCTCTCTCACTTCGTCGATCGTGCCCGCATAGAAGAACGCACCCTCCGGGAGATCGTCGACCTTGCCTTCGAGAATTTCCTTGAACGAGGCGATCGTCTCGGTCAGCTTGACGTATTTGCCGGCTCGTCCCGTGAACTGCTCGGCGACGAAGAATGGCTGCGAGAAGAATCTCTGAATGCGCCGCGCGCGCGCCACGGTAATCTTATCGTCTTCGGACAGCTCCTCGACGCCGAGGATCGCGATGATATCCTGAAGGTCGCGGTAGCGCTGCAGAACCTCTTGGACGCCGCGCGCAACTTCGTAGTGCTCCTCACCGATTATCTGCGGATCGAGAATGCGCGAGGTCGACGCCAGCGGATCGACCGCCGGATAGATGCCGAGCTCGGAGATCGGACGCGAGAGCGCGGTCGTTGCGTCGAGGTGCGCGAACGTCGTCGCGACCGCCGGGTCCGTGTAATCGTCGGCGGGAACGTAAACCGCCTGCACCGAGGTGATCGAGCCTTTGCGC
>DATAQH010000247.1:0-4107 GCA_036264815.1 Candidatus Cybelea sp. | reverse complement strand
GCTGCGTGGATCGCGCCGGACGTGCGCGAGAGCGCGGTTAATGCCGGCGCGCTCGTTTTCGACCCAATCTCGGTGCTCGGGTCGCACGTCGCAGAAGTGGCGCGAGCGCACGCCGCCGAGCTGGTCGGGCGTCAAGAGCTGCAGACGCTCTTCGAACATCTGCGTTCGTCGGTTCCGGCGCTCATCAAAGAACTCAACGATACGCTGCCCTTTGCGAAGGTGCATCGGGCGCTGACGCTGTTATTGCGCGAGGCCGCATGGCCGCGCGATCCCATTGCCGTCTTTGAAGCGATGTTGGAAGCCGCATCGCAGGAGCCGCGCGAACTCGCCGAAGCGGCGCGACGGGTCATCGTACCGGAGCTGCTTCGGCGCAAGGGCGTGCTGCAACTCGAGCCGGCGATCTTCGACCCGCAGTTCGAGCGGCGTCTGGTTGCAACGTGGTGCGGCGACGACGATGCGGCAGATGCGCAGACCGCAATCGCTTTGCGTGCGCAGATCGAAGCCTACGCCGCGCGCACCCAGCGCGATCGCAGCGCAGTCGTCTGCACGTCGTCGCTACGGCCGGTGCTTGCGGATTTCTTACTGCGATCCGGCATACGCATCGGCGTCTACGCCTATGGCGAACTGCCGAGCGAACTGACGCTGGCGCCGTCCGAGGTTCTCAACGTCGCAGAACCGAACGCGCTGGCGGCATGCACCTCCAGCGCATAGACTGGATTATCGTCATTGCATCGCTCGGCGTTACGTTCGTACCGGCGATCGTTTTAGCGCGCCGCGCTGGAAAGAACATCACCGAGTTCTTTGCCGCCGGGCGGCAGGCACCGTGGTGGCTCATCGGCCTCTCGCTGGTCGCAACGACGTTTTCCACCGATACGCCGAACCTCGTAACCAACCTCGTGCGCGACGGCGGCGTGTCGCAAAACTGGGTGTGGTGGGCGTTTTTACTCACCGGCATGGCGACGGTCTTTTTCTACGCGCGACTCTGGCGGCGTTCCGGCGTGCTCACCGATCTCGAGTTCTACGAACTGCGATACGCGGGGCGCGCAGCCTCGTTCGTGCGCGGCTTTCGCGCAATCTATCTCGGCCTATTTTTCAACTGTTGGATCATTGCCAGCGTCAACCTCGCGTTGGTGAAGATTGCGGGCGTGCTTTTCGGCTGGCCACGTTGGGAAACGTTGGCAATCTGCGTTGCGATACCGATGATCTTTGCCGCCACTGCAGGCCTATGGGGCGTGATGGTAACCGACATGATTCAGTTTTGTATCACCATGACGTCGGCGTTTGCCGCAGCATACTTTGCGATTCACGCGCCTGGCGTCGGCGGCTTACACGGCCTCATCGCGCATTTCAGTGGACGCAGCGCCTCGATGCTGGCGATTCTGCCGAACTTTGGCGACTGGCGTAACGCGGTCGCGGTGTTTGTGATTCCAGTTGCGGTGCTGTGGTGGTCGGTCTGGTATCCCGGCGCGGAACCGGGCGGGGGAAGTTACGTCGCGCAGCGCATGCTGGCCGCGCGCACCGAATCGGATGCGCTCTTCGGTACCTTTGCATTTCAAGCGATGCACTACGCGTTGCGGCCGTGGCCGTGGATCGTCGTCGCTCTGGCGTCGACCATCGTCTATCCCGACCTGCACGCGATTGCCGCGCGTTTCCCGGCGCTCAGTCCAAGTTTGCTTGGCAACGACGTCGCGTACCCTGCAATGCTCGTCTTTCTCCCCGCGGGATTCGCGGGCTTCATGGTGGCCGGGATCTTCGCGGCCTATCGCTCGACGATCGAAACGCATTTGAATTGGGGCACGTCGTACCTCGTCCACGACTTTTACCAACGCTTCATTCGGCCGCAATCGACGCAACGCGAACTGGTCTTTGCCGGGCGATTGGTCACCGTGCTCTTGATGGGCCTCGGCGTGCTCTTTACGCTCGCGCTCGATAACGCGCGCAACGCCTTCAACCTGTTGCTGTCGATCGGCGCGGGAACGGGATTGATCTACTTGCTGCGCTGGTTCTGGTGGCGCATCAATGCGTGGAGTGAAGTGAGCGCGATGGTTGCTTCATTCGCTGCCGCGCTGGCGTTCTTCGTCGCGGCGCGTACCGGTCACGTGGTGGATGCCACGACGGCATTGCTCGTCACCATCGCAATCACGACGGTCGTTTGGATCGTGGTCACGTTTTGCACGCCGCCGGTCGGCGACGCGGCGCTTGCCGCCTTCTACGAGAAGGTGCGCCCGGCGGGCCCGGGATGGGCGGGCGTTCGCCGCCGCTGCGGGTTGCCGCCGTCGAGCGATTCGCTGCCCGCGGCGTTGCTCGGTTGGGTGCTGGGCATCGCGGCGATCTACGGCGCACTCTTTGCCACCGGAGCGTTCCTCTATGGAAAATTGCTCCCAGGCTTCAGCTGTGCCGTCGTGGCGGCAGCGGCGACCACGGGACTCTTCGTTATCGGCCGGCGGCTGTGGCACCCGGTGGCAGGCCCGGCGCCGCACGAGGGCTAAAGTCCACCGGCTCCCATGAACTGGAAGAATTTAAAGGCGCCCTTTAAAGCGTTAGTCATTATCGCGGTTTGCGTTATCTCGGTCTGGTCGATCACGCCGGTCAAGAAGACGATTCGTCTCGGTCTCGATCTGCAAGGCGGTGCGCGGCTCTTGCTGCAGCTCTATCCCACCGCTGAGGTGCCGACGATCACGACGCAAGTTCAGGCGCAGACGCGCGAGGTCATCGATCGCCGCATCAACGGTCTCGGCGTTGCCGAACCCTCGATCAGCAACGTCGGCACGGATCGCATCCTCGTCGAGTTGCCCGCGGTGAAGAACCCCGATCAAGCGGAGCAGGTGCTCAAGCAGGTCGCCGTGCTCGAGTATAAGATCGTGCCGTTCGACGTAGAGCAGAGAGCGGACGCGGCGCTGGCGGAGTTGGCGCAGCCGAACCTTCCCGCCAAACAGCGGGCCGCCGATCAGTTGTATGTCGACCAGACCGCGTACGTGAAGAGCGGCAAGGTGGTCTATCAAGGTAAGGATCTCAAAGGCGCGCAGGCAAGTTACGATCAAGGCAATCGCCCCGATATTTTGTTCCAAACAAAAAATGCCGCCGAATTCGGAAAATTGACCTCTGAAAATTTGCAGAAGGCGCTCGGTATTTTCTTAGACCATCACTATGTATCGGCGGCGATCATCCAGAGTCCGATTTACGATAGCGGACAGATTACCGGCACCTTCACACAAGAACAGACCGTCACGCTCGCCAACGAACTCAACGCCGGCGCGCTGCCCGTTAGCGTGAAGATCGTTGAAAAGGAAACGATCGGTCCGACGCTCGGTAAACTCGATCTCGTGCAATCGATGCGCGCCGCCGCACTCGGCTTAGGGCTCGTGTTGCTGTTCATGATTATCGTCTACCGTCTGCCCGGCTTCTTGGCCGACGTCGCGCTGGCGATCTACGTCCTGGTCATGATGGCGATCCTTGCGATATCGCATGCGACGCTCACGCTGCCGGGCATCGCCGGCTTCGTGCTCTCGATCGGTATGGCGGTGGACGCCAACGTTCTGATCTTCGAACGCATCAAAGAAGAGCTGTGGAACGGCAAGACGATGCGCGCCGCCGTCCGCGTCGGTTTCACGCGCGCGTTTTCCGCCGTCTTCGACAGCCACTTCACGACCATCGTCGGCGCCGGCGTACTTTATATGCTCGGCACCGGGACGGTGAAAGGCTTTGCTTTCACGCTCTTCTGGGGCACCGTCGTTTCGCTGGTGACCGCCGTCTTCATCACGCGCTTCTTCGTCGACGTGCTCGTCGATAACGACGTGCTCACCGCACCCGAGCTCTACGGCATCAAACGTTCGGAGATCGGCATCTTCGCGAAGTCTGGAGCCTAACCGATGCTGTTTCGCCGTCTCAACTGGAACATCGTCGGCTGGTTCAGAATCGTCTCGACGATTTCGTATCTCGTTATCGCGCTCGGTCTGGGCTCGATGATCTATCACGGATTTGCGGGGGGGCAAGGTTTTCAGCCGTCGCACATGCTGCGTTTGGGCCTTTCGTTCACCGGCGGCACCGATATCGACGTGCAGTTCACGCAGCCTACAACGAGCGACAAGGTCAGAGCGGCACTCGCCG
>DATAQH010000231.1:0-9261 GCA_036264815.1 Candidatus Cybelea sp. | reverse complement strand
CGAGTTGACCGGTAAGGGCGGCCACGGCGCAATGCCGCACAACGCGATCGACCCGATCGTTGCCGCGGCGCAGCTCGTCGGCTTGCTGCAAACGATCGCCAGTCGCGAGTACGCCGCCAGCGAACCGGTCGTCGTCACCGTCGGCTCGATCCATTCAGGCACGACGTACAACGTGATCCCCGAGCGGGCGACGCTGCAGGGGAGCGTGCGCGCCTTCGACGGCGTCGTGCGCGACGAGCTTCCGAAGCGCATCGAGCGGGTGCTCGCGGGACTCTGCGAGGCGTTGCGCCTCGCCTACCGCTTCGATTACCGTTATAACTATCCGCCGACGGTCAACGACGCGGGGGCAAACGACGTCGTGCGGGCCGTCGCACGCGAAGCGGTCGGCCCCGAGAACGTCGTCGACCCGCACGAGATCGTCATGTGGTCGGAGGACATGTCCTTCATGCAGGAGCTGCGTCCCGGTGCCTACTTTCTGATCGGCGCGCGCGGACCGAAGAAGGGCGCGCATCCGCAGCACAGCGCGCACTTCGACCTCGACGAACGAGCGCTCGAAACCGGCTATGCGATGATGGTGGGCCTAGCGCTCAGTTAGGAGCCTTTCGGGCTCCCCGGCTGCATTGCTAAAGATCGTAGCGGCTCTCGGTGATCGTGAGCATCCACCGCAGCGCCCGCGCGGAGCGGTCCAACTCGCGTAACGACTGCGAATAGAGACGAAACTGAGGATCGGGGCGGCGCCTGCGCCGGCGTCCGCGTTCGTGACGCCCGGCGAAGGCAAGCGCCGTCTCCAACTGCATTTCGATTTCCGGGAAACGCGTTCGCAGCTCGCCCTCGCAGGATTCGCACAAAGCGGCGACGACGGGCGGCGCCGGCTTGGCCGGATGATGGAGCGCGAACTCGAGGCGCGCCAGCGCGTACCGGCCGTGCGCTGCCGTGAAAGCGTCGAGGACTTGTTCCAGCCGCGCATCCATCGGCATGACGAGTTCTGCCGACGGCGAAGCTGCGCCTGGTGGCGAGTTCAGACGTTCGCAAGTATGTGATCATCGGCAACGGCTTTGCCGGAACTACCGCGGCCGAACAGCTGCGCAAGCACGATCCGGCGTGCGAGATCGCACTCTTCGGCGACGAGCCGTACACGCTCTATAACCGCATCTCGCTGCCGCCGATGCTGCGCAGGCAGATCCCCGAGGCGAAAGTCATGATTCGCAACGTGGCCTGGCACGAGGAGCATCGCATCGATCTGCATCTCGAAACGCACGTCGACCGAGTCGTTACCGAAGAGCGGATCGTTGCCGCCAACGGTACCTCGTATCCGTACGACGCGCTTTTAATTGCGACCGGGGGGCGCCCAAATCCCAGCGGGAAGCCGGGCTCCGAGGGCGCCTCAAACTTGTTTGCGTTTCAGTATCTCGACGACACGCGCGCGATCTCGCAGCAGATCGACGAGAGCAAGGCGGGTGTGGCGATCGGCGGGTCGTTCATCGCCTACGAGCTCGCCGAGGCCTTCGCCTCGCGCGGCCTGGAGACGCACTGGCTGATGCGCGGTCCGCGCGGCCTGCACCGGATCATCGACGAAGAGGCCGGCGCCTTGCTCCACGAAGCGGCGAGTGCCGAGGGCGTCCACATGCACTACGGCGAGGAAGTCGAGGAGTTCGTCCGCTCCAATGGCGCGATCACCAAGGTCCGGACGAGCAAGGGCGCCGAGATCGACGCGGAGTGCTACGCTTACGGGTTCGGCCTTTCGATGAATACCGAGATCTGCGACGGCTCCGGGATCGAGACCAGCAAGAACGGCATCCTGTGCGACGATCACCTCGAGACGAACGTAAAGAACGTCTATGCTGCCGGCGACGTCGCCGATTTTTACGACCCCATCCTAGAGATCCGCTACCGCATGGGTACGTGGAACAACGCCGGCGCGCACGGCAAGGTCGTCGCGCTCAACATGATGGGCGGCAGCGAGAAGTATCACGACGTGCCCGAGTATTCGTCGCTGCTCTTCAAAGGGCAGACGATCACGCAGTTCGGCCTGGGGACCGATCTGCGCCCCGATCTCGAGATCGCGCGCAAGGTCGATAAAGAAAAGAAGTGGTACCGCGCGCTCTTCTTTTGGGAAGACCGTCTCGTCGGCGGCCTGATGCTCGGTAAGGGGAACCGCGCCGGTAAACGCAAGTACGTCGAAGCGATCAAGAGCAAAGAGCGCTTTCCCAAACCGGAGTGGAGTGCGATGCTGGAGTGGACCGCCTGACCGCGCTTTGCGAAGCGGCGCTCCGGTCTCTCGTGTCCCTCGGAGCGCTAAGGTTTTCTCCTCCCATTGATGTGCGTCCGGCGGTAGGACCCGCTGCCCGTGCCGCTACAGGTCCCCTGTGTGAATGATGTCGGGATCGTCCTCCAGGGCAACGGCTGGTTTCCGTAGTCGAACATATCGGCGAGTCCATCGGACTGGCCGTCTTGCATGTCGTCAGCGCCGAGCGATGGGAGGCCGAGAGTGGCTTCGACGTACTGCAATATTACGCTCTGGCTGCGATACTGATATCCGGAAGTCGCGTAACTCGAGATATAGCCGCGTTGTTTGAGGTAGGGCGAGATAACGATCAGAGGTACGCGAAATCCCCATTCGTTGGGGTCGTCTGCGTTATTGTAGGCGTTAATGCCGGGCCGGAACGTGGCCGGCGGGACGTTGTCGTACCAGCCTCCCCAGTCGTCCCACGTGACGAAGATGGTAGAGGAGCTCCAGTAGCTGCTGTTACCTATTGCATTCAGGACCCAGGCAAGCCACTGCGGCCCATCGTCCGTTCCCGTAAGTAGGGGATGGTCGGATTCGGCTACGCAAGGCGTGACGTACGTCAGCGTCGCAATCGGCCTCGCCGGATTAGGCGGCGGGTTCGTGCTGCCCGTAACGTTCAGCACGAAGTTCTCTGCGTCGGGATCGACGGCAAAGGGTTGCGTCGCCTTGTTCCCGAGGTGGTAGGCTTCAAAAAGGTGCTCGACGCCAAGCGGCGCCGCCCAAATCGAGGTTGCCGAGTGCGCGATGTACTGCCAGTCGGTATAGGGAGAGGACGTATCTAGCCCGGTTACCGCTTCGTCGAGAATGTTCGCCGGATACTCCTCACACGGCGAGATCGCAGGCCCGTTGTCGAGCGGAGTCGGCGAAGCGACGGGCTGTGACATGTTGACGGTGCTCATGATGTGGCCATCGCTTGCCGGTTTGCATCCGGAGGTGCCCGCATCTGGGGCTTCATTGCCGGCGTTGTCACCGCTTGAACCTGCGCTGGGGTTTTCTGATTCTGCGTATGGCGCAGACGCCGAGCCTGTTATTCCCCCGGATTGACCCGCTATGTAGTACTGGTGGGCCACAAAGCTCGGGCCCTCGTTCGCTTGCAAGACGTTATTCGCAAAGCCCCAATTCTCCACGAGAGTTTTGTAGATCACGGTCTGATATGGCGGGGCGTATGCCAAATTCGTGGTCGACGCCGGGCAACCGGTCGCGGGGCAATGTATCGGCGCCTGGCCCCACTCGTGCGCCGAGTCATAATACCAGGCGTCTTCATGAGTGTGCTTCGGATCGAAGTGCTGGCTCAGTCCGACCTTGGTGAGGGTCGGATTTCCGTTTGGGTCGTGCAGATTGAAGTTGTTCGGATCTTCCCAGTTACCGCCGCCGGCACCGGGCCACGCCTGCCCGTAGTAGCCGCCAAAGAGGTTTTCAACGGTACGGTTTTCCATCGATATGACGAAGATATGCTGAATCGGAGTGGCAAACCGGACCCGGCGTTTTACGCGGCCATGGCCCCGCCAAGCGTACGATGGGCGTTCGCCCGCATAGTGGATGTTCACCGGCCTTCCACGGCCGTTACCGGCAAAACCGAGGCCGTTTGGGCCGACGCTCTGTGACTGGCATGCCGCCAACGGGATCGCGATCGCGAGAACGGCCGCGTAACGGCGAACAGCTCGATTGCGCATGGCTCCAAACCTCTTCAAAGCATCCGGGCGGAAAGACTCGGGTTCGTCGTCGCGGCGCGATGGTACGGTTGACCGACGACGATGCGACCGAACCATGGATCCTACTAGCTAGCTGGCCGAGCGGCCTCTTAGGTTTAAGCAAACGGGCGCTGTAGATATGAATCCCGGCGAACCGCTCTGCGCGCACGGCGAACGGTCAATCCGAGCACCCTTGGCGCCGGCGGCAAATACGCGCGAGTGCGGAAGCGGCGTCATTGCCGGATTGCGAGTTCGACGCAGTCCGCGAAGTCCTCAACGTCCTGCGGCGTCGTCGCCCAGTGCGTCATCCACCGTACCTCGGGCAGCGACTCGTCGAAGACGTAGAAGAAGTACTCGCGCGCAATCCGCTCGATCGCGGCGCGGTCGAGGGTCGCGAAGATGACGTTGCAGCGCACCTCTCGCGTGATTCGCAGGCCGGCGATCGCTTTCAGACGCTTGTGGAGGAGTGCCGTCATCGCGTTGGAGTGGGCCGCATACGCTCGCCATCTATCCTCGGTGAGCAGCGCCACGAACTGCGCGGCGATGTAGCGCATTTTCGAAGCCAGCTGCATCGATTGCTTCTGTACGAACGGCGCGGCGCCGGCGTGCAAAGCCGGCTTGAAGAAACAGATCGCTTCGCCGAGCATCAGGCCGTTTTTCGTGCCGCCGAAGCTGAGCACGTCGACGCCGGCGTCGGCGCTGGTCGCGCGCAGACCGGTACCGAGCGCGGCGGCCGCGTTCGACAGACGCGCGCCGTCGAGGTGGACGATCAGGCCGCGGTCGTGCGCGAAGCGGCAGAGCTCGTGCAGCTCCGCGATTTCATAGAGTCCGCCGAACTCGGGAGATTGTGAGATCGAGAGCACGCGCGGCTGCGCGAAGTGGACGACGCCCTCGGCGTGCAGGTAGGGTTCGAGCTCGGCGGGGCGCAGTTTGCCGTCGCGCGTTGGAATGGCGATCACCTTCGAACCGGCAAAGCGCTCGAGCGCGCCGCATTCGTCGCTCTGCAAGTGCGCCGTCACCGGAGCCAGCACCGCTTCCCACGGCCGCAGCAGCGAACTCAGCGCCGCGACGTTGGCACCCGTGCCGTTGAACGCGAAATAAACCTCGACGCCCTCGCCGAAGTGCTCGCGGAAGCACGCACGCGCACGCGCCGTCCACTCGTCGTCACCGTAGGCCGGGGCATCGCCGGCGTTGGCCTCGAGAAGCGCTTCGAGGATTGCGGGAGCGATCGGCGCGTTGTTGTCGCTGGCGAAACTGCGACGGGGCGTTTGGCTCATTGTGGCGACCTTTGCGCGAGCCGAAGGGTCGGCCCCTACCGTTGCGCGTAAGTAACCCGTATGCCCGAACGCGACCAGCTCGAAGTAGACGTCCTTTTTGTCGGCGCCGGCCCGGCGAGCTTAGCGGGCGCGATTCGTCTTGGTCAGCTCGCGCAACAAGCCGGCCGCGCGCTGGAGATTCTCGTGATCGAAAAAGCCGCCGAGGTCGGCAATCACGGCCTTTCCGGCGCGGTCATGGATCCGCGCGCGCTCGACGAGCTGCTGCCGCAGTGGGCCCAGAGCGCTCCGGTCGAATCGCCGGTGACCCGCGACGAACTCTGGCTCTTGACGACGGGCGGCAAGATCAAAGCGCCGTTTACACCGCCGCCACTGAACAACCACGGCAAATACGTCACCTCGCTGCAGAAGATGTGCGTCTGGCTCGCGGAGCGGGCGGAAGAAGCCGGCGCGCAAGTCTTTCCCGCGTTTCCGGGACAAGAGCTGCTGTGGGACGGCGATCGCGTTATCGGCGTGCGCACCGGCGACAAAGGCCTCGATCACAACGGCGTTCCGAAGTCGAACTACGAAGCCGGCGCCGACATCCTAGCGAAGGTCGTCGTGCTCGGCGAGGGCCCACGCGGGACGCTTGCAAAGCAGGCGATTGCGCGTTTAGATCTCGGCGCCGAGCGTGAGCCGCAGGTTTACGCCGCGGGCGTCAAAGAGTTGTGGCAGCTTCCCGACGACCGCTTCAAAGCGGGCTCCGTGATTCACACCCTCGGATATCCGCTGCCGTCGGAGACCTTCGGCGGCGGTTTCATCTACGGCATGGGCGCCAACGTCCTCGACATCGGCATGGTGACCGGCCTCGACTACAAGAACCCGACAACCGATCCGCACAACGAGCTGCAGCGTCTGAAGCTGCATCCGGTGGTCTCCAAGATGCTCGAAGGCGGCACGATGATCCGTTACGGCGCCAAAGCGATTCCGGAGGGGGGCCTCTTTGCGATGCCGCGCGCATACGCCGATGCGCTGCTGCTCGTCGGCGATTCCGCCGGGTTCCTCAACGGCATGCGCCTCAAGGGCATTCATCTCGGCATGAAGTCGGGGATGCTCGCCGCCGAAACGATTTGGGAAGCAACGCAGGCGGGACGCTTCGATCGGGAGACGCTGTCGTCGTACGAACGGCGCTTCAAAGAATCGTGGGCGTACGACGAGCTTCGGACTGCGCGCAACTTCCACCAGGGATTTCACAACGGGATGCTCGCCGGTCTGATCAACGCCGGCCTCGCGACGATCACCGGCGGCGCCGGATTCGGATTCATCGACAAGCTTGGCGGCGAAGCCGGGTACGAGCGGATGGAGAAGATGGGCTGGGAGCCCAAAGAGACGCCGCGCGCAAAAATCGACAACGTGCTGACGTTCGACAAGCTAACCGATGTTTACAACAGCGGCACGATGCACGAAGAGAATCAGCCTTGCCATCTGCTCGTCTCGGATACGAACATCTGCCGCGACCGCTGTACCGTCGAGTACGGCAACCCCTGTCGTCACTTCTGCCCGGCCGCCGTCTACGAGCCGCTCTTCGTAAAGCGTGACGGGCAGTTCGAGGGGCGGCTGCAGATCAACTTTACGAACTGCGTGCACTGTAAGACCTGCGACATCGCCGATCCGTACCAGATCATCACCTGGGTACCGCCGGAGGGCGGCGAGGGCCCCGTCTACACGGGAATGTAGCCGGTGAGGGCTGCGGGCGGCGATGTTGTCGTCGCGGGTGCCGGGCTCATCGGCTTGGCGATCGCCTTCGAACTCGCGCAGCGCGGGGCCACGGTTCGCATCTACGATCGCGCAGAACCCGCGCGCGCCGCATCGTGGGCCGGTGCCGGCTTGCTGGCGCCGTTTACGGAAGCGCTGCACGAGCCGGCGATGCTCGACCTGTGCGTCGCCTCGCTGGGTGAGTACGCCAGGTTCGTCGAGCGCGTGCGCGACGCCGGCGGCATCGACGCGAAGCTGCGTTCCGGGGGCGTCCTTCACATTGCGAGTGACGAGGCTATGCTTGCGCAATTAGGCGAGCGAGATCGAGTTCTGAAATCGCGGGGCGTGCTTAGCGAACTGCTCGAGCGCTCGGACGTGCTTGCTGCAGAGCCGTGGCTCGGTCCGCACGTCGCCGGCGCGCTTCTCGTGCGCGACGAAGGCTCGGTCGACAATCGCCGCCTCGGACGCGCGGTCGCGAGCGCCTGCGAAGCACGCGGCGTAAGCATTATCAGAACGGCATCGCTGCGCGTCGAATGCGACGCGCGCCGCGTGCTTGGTGTCGCGACCGATTTGGGTTTCGTCGCGGCGGAGCGGGTAGTCAACGCCTGCGGAGCGTGGTCTGCACAACTCGAGGGGCCGCCGCCGTCGTGCCGGCCACCCGTTACGCCGGTCAAGGGGCAGATGCTCGCGCTGGGCATTCCCAGAGACTTCGTGCACCGCGCGACCTGGGCGTCGCATTGTTATCTCGTGCCCAGAGACGACGGACGGCTGCTCGTCGGAGCGACGGTAGAAGCGGCCGGGTTCGACGAACGCCCCACCGCTGGGGGGATGCACGATCTGCTGCGTGCAGCATTGACGGCGGCCCCCGCGCTGGCGAGCTTTTCGGTCACCGAAACCTGGGCAGGGCTGCGTCCGGGGACGCCCGACGGGTTGCCCTTCCTCGGCGCAACCCCGCTCGACGGATTCTTCCTGGCGACCGGTCACTATCGCAATGGGATCCTCCTCGCGCCGATTACCGCGCGGCTGATCGCCGACGCGATCGAAGGATCGGAGCCGCAAGCGCTGCGACCCTTCTCGATCGAGCGCGCCAACGCGGAAGAATCGCGCGCGGCGCGAACGACGTCCGTGTGAAGGCAACGGTCAACGGAGAGCTGCACGAGCTGCCCGACGAGGTAACGGTCGGCGCATTGCTCGATATCCTTGGGTCGCCGCGCGCCGGCATCGCGGTTGCGCAGAACGACTTTGTCGTTCCGCGCGCGCAGTACGATACGAATCACCTGCGAGAGGGCGACCGGCTCGAAATCATCACGGCGGTCGCGGGCGGCTGATGGACGACGCGCTTCGCATCGGCGCGCTGGAGCTGCGCTCGCGGCTGATCGTCGGCACCGGTAAGTATCCCTCCATGGAGGTGATGCAGGCCGCGCACGAAGCCAGCGGTGCGCATATGGTGACCGTGGCGATCCGGCGGATCAACCTCGACGACCGGCAGGGCCGCACGATGCTCGACTACATCGACCGCGAACGCTATACGATACTGCCGAACACGGCCGGCTGCTACTCGGCGAAAGAGGCCGTGCTCACCGCGCAGCTGGCGCGCGAACTGCTGCAGACCGATCTGATCAAGCTCGAGGTCATCGGCGACGCGCAGACGCTGCATCCCGACTCGCGCGAGACGCTCGCCGCCGCCGAACGCCTCGTCAAAGAAGGCTTCACGGTGCTGCCCTACATCGGCGACGATCCAATCGCGTGCCGGCAGCTCGAGGAGCTTGGCTGCGCCGCCGTCATGCCGCTCGCTGCGCCGATCGGCAGCGGCCTGGGCGTCTGCAATCCCTTCTCGATCCGCATCATCAAAGAGCGCGCGAGGGTGCCGGTCATCGTCGACGCCGGAGTCGGCACCGCCTCGGACGCGGCGCTCGCGATGGAGCTGGGCGTAGATGCGCTGTTGATGAATACCGGGATCGCGGCTGCCAGCGATCCCGTCCGAATGGCGAGCGCGATGAGGCACGCCGTCACCGCCGGGCGTGAAGCGTTTTTGGCCGGGCGCATGCCGAAACGGCTCTACGCCAGTGCCTCGAGCCCCATGCAGGATTTGATCTCTACGCGCGGCTCATAGATAGGGCGTGCATCATCCGCTTCGCCTGATCGTCCCGCCGCTGATCGTCATCGCGGCGATCGCGGCGGTCTACATTCCGCTGCATCGTCATGCGGTCGCCGTGCGGACCAATCCGCATCACCACGTGCGCAAGCCGTACAGTCATACGACGGCTGGGAGTAT
>DATAQH010000156.1:0-5387 GCA_036264815.1 Candidatus Cybelea sp. | reverse complement strand
CCGCGCTTACCGATGATGATGCCGGGCTTCGCGGTGTTGACGATGACGCGCGCTTGGTTCGCGCGCCGCTCGATCTCGATCTTGCTGATCGACGCCGAGCGCATCCAGCGGTTGAACGACTTACGGATCGCGACGTCTTCGTGCAGCCAATCGACGTAGTGTTTCTTTTCGAACCAGCGGCTGTCCCAAGTGCGCGTGATACCGAGGCGCATGCCTACGGGGTGAATCTTTTGTCCCATCTATGCTCCCGCAGCGGCGCTTGCCGCCTGCTTACGCGTGCTGCGTTTCTTTCGCGGTGTTTTTTTAGCCGCTCCGGCGCCCGCCGCGGAACGACGGGTCGCGCGCGCAGCCGCAACGGCGGCGCCGGCCGATTTCTTGGGCGGCTTCGCCGGCGGCGTCTCGCTGACGATGACCGTCACGTGCGAGAACCGCTTGCGTTTGAAGGCCGCCCGACCTTGGGCGCGCGGATCGATGCGCTTGGTGAAGCGGCCGCCCGGACCGCCATCGACGGTAATGCGCGTGATGTACAGCTCGTCGACGTTCATCTCGTGGTTGTTGCCGGCGTTGGCGACGGCACTGCGAACCAGCTTCTCGATCGGTTCGGCGGCAAAGACCTCGGCAAACTTCAACAGCACGAGGGCCTCGCGAACGCTCTTACCGCGAATTGCATTGGCAACGCGGCGCAGCTTGCGCGGACCCTGCCGCACGAAGCGCAGGTGAGCGACGGCCTGGGGAGCGCGCTCGTTCACGATTTCACCGTGGCTTTGTCGCCGCCGTGCCCGCGGAAATGTCGCGTTGGGGAGAACTCGCCGAGCTTGTGCCCCACCATATTCTCACTGATGTAGACCGGGATGTGCGTCTTGCCGTTGTGCACGCCGATCGTATGGCCGACCATCGACGGCAGCACCGTCGAATCGCGGCTCCAGGTTTTTATCACGCGCCGCTCGCGCGTCTCGTTGAGCTTCTCGACCTTCTTGACGAGGTGGTCCGCAACGTACGGCCCCTTTTTTAGCGACCGCGCCATTTACTTCGACCCTCTCTTGCGAACGATCATCTTGCTCGTGCGCTTGTTGCGCCGAGTCTTTTTGCCCATCGTCATCTGCCCCCACGGCGTCGTCGGCGGCCGTCCGGAGGTCGAGCGCGCTTCGCCGCCGCCGTGCGGGTGGTCGACCGGATTCATCGCGATGCCGCGGACGCTCGGACGCTTTCCGAGATGCCGCGAACGCCCCGCCTTGCCGATGATCTGGTTCTCGTGCTCGATGTTGCCGAGCTGGCCGATCGTCGCGCGGCAGTTGATGTGGATCCGCCGCACTTCGCCCGAGGGCATGCGCACTTGCGAGTATTCGTCTTCCTTGGCCATCAGCTGCGCCGAGACGCCGGCCGAACGGACGAGTTTACCGCCCTCGCCGGGACGCAACTCGATATTGTGAATGACCGTGCCGACCGGAATGTTCTTGATCGGCAGCGCGTTGCCGATCTTGATGTCGGCCGTCGCACCCGATTCGACGAGTTCGCCCACGCGCAGTCCGAGGGGCGCCAGGATGTAGCGCTTCTCACCGTCGCGGTAGTGGAGCAGCGCGATGCGGCACGAGCGGTTCGGATCGTACTCGACGGTCGCGACCTTCGCAGCAATCCCGTCTTTCGAGCGCTTGAAGTCGATGATCCGATAGATCTTGCGCGTTCCGCCGCCCCGATGGCGAACCGTGATATGGCCGTTGTTGTTGCGTCCGGAGTGCTTCTTGCGCACTTCGGTCAGCGAACGCTCCGGCGCGACCTTCGACAGTTCGGAGAAGTCGATGGTCGTCATGAAGCGCTTACCGGGTGAGGTGGGACGATATTTCTTTACCGGCACGCGATTTCCCCAAAAAGCTTACTGTTCAAAGTAGTTCACTCCGCCGAGTTCGATCTTCTGACCGGCCTTGATCGTAACGACGGCCTTCTTGAAATCGCTCTGCCGTCCGCGCGTCCGCACGCCCTTACGCGCGAAGGTACGCGCTTTACCGCGCACGTTGACCGTATTGACGTCTAAGACGTTGACGTGGAAGATCTCCTCGATCGCGTGGCGGATCTGCGTCTTGGTCGCCTGCGGGTGGACGACGAACGTGTACTGATTGATCTGCGCGTCGGCCATCGACTTCTCGGTGATGCGCGGCGCGACGATGACGTCACGGGCGTCCATCGGCGGTCTCCTGTTTGTGGGCGAGGCGGTCCGTCAACGCGTCGTAGGCGGCCGTCGTAAAGAAAAGACGCTCGTAGCGCAGGACGTCTTTGACATCGAGCGCCCCGTCGTCGGTTACGGCCACGCGCTGGAGATTGCGGCCGACGCGCTCGATCGCGGCAGCGTGCGTTTCACCGCGCCGGCAGACGATCAGCGTCGAGGGGCCCGATCGCGCCGCCTTGGCACTGCCGAAGAGCAGCTTGGCGAACGCGGCCGTCTTTTCGATCGGGAACTCGCTGCTGTCGAGCAAGGTCACGGCGTCGTTTTGGAAGCGATCGGCCAGCGCCGCCAGGAAGGCGACGCGGCGTTCCTTCTTATTGAGCGATTCCACGTAGCTGCGCGGCTGCGGCCCGAAGACGACGCCGCCGTGGCGCCACTGCGGGGAGCGAATCGAGCCTTGGCGCGCCCGTCCGGTGCCCTTTTGCCGCCAGGGCTTGCGCCCGCCGCCGGAGACTTCGTCGCGCTTGAGCGTCGATGCCGTGCCGGCCCGCGGATTGGCGAACTCGCGATGGACCGCGCGATAGACGACGGAGAGCTTATCGGCATAGTCGCCGCCGAGCGCGGCGGGCGACTGCACTTCCTTAAGGACCTTGCCCGAGGCGTCGATCACGTTTGGCATCAGGCCTTACCCCGCGTCTTCACGCTCTGCGTCACGATCACGAGCGCGTTCTTCCCGCCGGGGACCGCGCCGCGGACGAGCAGCAGGTTGCGCTCCCCGTCGGCTTGGACGACCTCGAGATTCTGTAACGTCGTGCGGTCGACGCCATAGTGGCCGGGGCGGCGGCTGCCTTTGACCGTGCGGCCGGCATTCGTGTCGCCGTTCGATGCGGGCTGGCGATGGATCATCGAGCCGTGGCTCGCCCCGCCGCCGCGGAAGTTGTGCCGCTTGATGCCGCCCGCGAATCCGTGACCCTTCGAGACCCCCGCGACGTCGACCCGATCGCCGGGCTCGAAGCCGGATACCGTCACCGTATCGCCGACTTCGCACTCCTGCGCGCCGCGAAACTCTCGCACGAACCGGACCGGTTCGACGCCCTGTTTCTTGAAGTGGCCGGCCATGGGTCGCGTCACCGAGCCGCGTTTGCGCGCCTCGAAACCGAGCGCGACGGCGTCGTAGCCGTGCGTTTCCTTCGTCCGCCGATCGACGACCGTGCAGGGACCGGCAGCGATCACCGTCACCGGGACAGAGCGCCCGTCAGAGGTGAAGATGCTGGTCATCCCGACTTTACGGCCCAGGATGTTCTTCATTCGTCCGTTCTCTAAGAGTGCGAGGCCACGGGGCCAGGCGTATTGGTAAATCTTTTTTGCCGGTCCGCATCATGAAAAAGCGTACCGGCCTCAACCGCAACTTCGGCAGTGTACCAGGGCCGTAGCGCGAGGTCAAGGCGCCGGGCTCTCGTACTAGCCCGCATGCCGCTCAATCGCCGAATTTCCGCTCTTTTCGCCGCAATCTACCTGCCCGCGATGCTCTCGATGCCCACTGCAGGGGCCGCGACGCCGACGGCGACCGTTCTTGACGCCTTGCGCAAGGCGACGCTCGGCCGTTCGATCTCCTCGATCACCTCGATTCATACCACAGGCAGCATGGAGGCCGTCGGAATTCGTGGGACGGCGTCGGAGTGGGACGACGTCCGCGGCGCGCGCATCTACACGTCGCAGGCCGGCGGCCCGCTTACGGGTGCAAGCGGCTGGACCGGCAGCACGGCCTGGAACCAAGACTACTCCGGCCTCGTCACGGTCGACGGCGGTATCTCCGGGCGCCAGCAGGCGATCGATCAAGCCTACCTTGCGACGCTTGGTTACCTCAAGCCCGGAGCCGGGGGCGCCGTCGTCGTCTACGCCGGCAGCCGCAGCGATGGCGGCCGCAGCTACGACGTGCTCGCGGTCACGCCGGCTAACGGCAGCGAGATCGATCTCTGGGTCGACGGACAGACGCACCTCATCGCCCGTGAGACGACGAGCTTCGGCAACGTCTCGGCGACGACGGTCCTTTCCAACTATCGCCGGGTCGACGGCCTCACCTATCCGTTTCTCACCAGTACGACGACGTCGGAAGGAAACGCGACGACCAGCCGCACCGGCACGCTCGCGCTCAACGAGCCGATCGGCGAGCGGATGAATCTGCCGGCGCAGCACCTGCACGATTTCTCGATTGGCGGCGCAGCGAGCGCGACGGTACCGATCCAAGTCGTCAACAACCACGTCTACGTGAACGTGATGGTCGACGGCCGCGGCCCCTACACGTTCGTCCTCGATAGCGGCGGCGATTACATCGTGACGCCCGAGCTCGCCAAGAGCCTGGGCGCGAAAAGCTCCGGAGAGGCGCAGCTCGGCGGCGTCGGCAGCCAAACCGAGGGCGCCGCCTTCGCGCGCGTCGATTCAATCGGCGTCGGCAGCGCGAAGGTCGCCAATCAATACGTGCTCGTCCTCCCGATCGGCACCGGATTCGGAATGGCGGAGGGAATGCAGATCGACGGGATGCTCGGCTATCAGTTCTTGGCGCGTTACGTCACCACGATCGACTACGCGAACGCAAGGATGACGCTGACGATGCCTGCAAGCGCGTCGCAGCCTGCCGGCAGCGCCAGCATCCCCTTCATCATCGACGGGACGATCCCGCGTATCGACGTCGGCATCGACGGCGTAACGACCAGCGCCGAGGTCGACACCGGCAGCCGCGCCGCGCTGACGCTTGCCGCGCCGTTCCTCGCGCAGAACCCCTCGATTGCCGCCCTCGCCAAGACGCCGCTGGGGGTAACGGGCTTCGGCGTCGGCGGTCCGTCGTTCGGACGCCTGGGCCGCCTTCCCAGCCTGACGATCGGACCCTTTACGATCGCCAACAGCATTGCCGACTTCACCAACGACAAGACCGGCGCGTTTGCGAACCCCTATAATCCCGCGAACCTCGGCGGCGGGGTCTGGCGGCGTTTCGTCGTCACCTTCGACTACGGCAAACACGCGCTGTATCTGGCGAAGAACGCCGCCTTCGATTCGACGTTTCCGTTCGATCGCTCGGGCCTCTTCCTCATCGATCGCGCCGGTGAGTTCACGGTGCTCTCGGCGATCGCCGGCTCCCCGGCGGCCGGTGCCGGGCTCACCAAGGACGACGTGATCGTCAGCGTCGACGGCGGACCTGCCTCGCGCATGTCGCTCGCGGCACTGCGCGGTC
>DATAQH010000124.1:0-2668 GCA_036264815.1 Candidatus Cybelea sp. | reverse complement strand
CGCATCTGGAAGGCGAGGCGCCATACCAGTACGTCAACCCGTCGGCGATTCAACCGTATTGGGATCTCGCGCGCGAGTGGGGACTCGCCAACGCCATGTTTACTACTCAGGGCAGCGCGAGCTTCACCGCCCACCAGGCGCTGATTCGCGGCGGTACGATGATCGATGCCAACGACAGCTTGATCGACAACTTGGCGTATTCGAACAACGCCTGGGGCTGCGACTCGCCGCAGGGCTCGAGGACGTCGCTGATCACGACGCAGCTCGTGGTCAAGAAGGCAAAGGGCCCGTTTCCGTGCACGTCCGATTTCCCGGGCTCGGGTTTGAGCTATCCGACGCTGCGCGATCTCATGGACAACGCCGGCGTGTCGTGGAAGTACTACGCGCCGCAGGTCGGCACGGCGGGCGGTATCTGGAGCGCGTTCGATGTCATCACTCCGGTTCGCTTCGGCCCGGAGTGGGGCACCAACGTCTCGTGGCCCGAAACGAACATCTTCAGCGACATCGATAACGGACAGCTTCCGGCGATGTCGTGGGTGATTCCCAGCTCGCAAAACTCCGATCATCCGGGCGAAGGCTCCGATACCGGTCCGTCGTGGGTGGCCAGCGTCGTCAACGCGGTCGGCCAGAGCCAGTACTGGTCTTCGACGGCGATTATCATTACGTGGGACGACTGGGGCGGATTCTACGATCCGGTTCCACCGCCGCCGCGCGACAATCAGGGAGGTCCGGGGTTCCGCGTGCCGATGATTCTACTCTCGCCGTACGCGCGCGAGACGTCGTCGAGCCAGCCGGGATACATATCGCAGACCACCTATGAGTTCGGCAGCATCGTGCGTTTCGTGGAAGACACGTTTAACCTGGGGCGTCTCGGCACGACCGACGGCACCGCGAACAGCATCGACGACATGTTCGATTTCTATCAGTATCCCCGCCAGTTTCAGAGCGTCGGCTCAAAGTATTCGCGTGAGTACTTCATGCATCAGAAGCCGTCGCAACGGCCGGTAGACGATATGTGAACGCCGGCGACGATATCTAGGGAAGAGAGCTTATCGCCGCGGCAACCGGGTACTGCAGATTGTCCACCGTCTTGAGGCTCGCGCCGCCGGCGGGGTACGCGTAGAGGTTGCCGTCGCCGAGGCAGACGTCAGGTGCGAATACCTTGCCTTTGAGGACGGCAAACTGTTCGACGTCGCAGCTTCCCGTAAGCGGCGTCGTCCCGATGATTGTCGCCGTCGACCCGGAGACCGATATTTGATCGATGACCGAAGACTGTTGGTCTCCGATGGCGATGTCGGTTCCGTCCCACTCGATTCCGCCCGGGAAGGCGACTCCGGCGAGCGCGATGGTTTGGAGGTTTTGTCCGCCCGCAGGGAGCTCGGCGAAGACGAAGTCGTACTGGCTGTCGAGCCCGTCGACCCAAAGGTTCCCGCTTGCGTCGTACCCGCAGAAGTAGACGTAGCTCATCGCGGAGTCGCTGATCTTGGTAGCAGTCCCCTTCGCGTCGGCCCAGATGAAGAGGTTGCCGCCGCCGCTCGGACCGCCAATGTTCGTCATCGCGAGATTACCGGTTGTCGGGTCCACCGAGCAGGCCAGTGGGTACGGGGCCCCCGCGTCGCTGAGCGTTGCCTTGGGCTTGCGGAGCCCGTGCGCATACTCAGTGATCCTCGGCGAGGTAGAAGGGACGACCCAAACGTTCCCGCTTGCATCCGAGCAGACGCCTTGCGCATCGCCGGTATTGCCGACGGTGCCCAGCGGTTTAAGGGTGGGATAGCCGTACATCAACACGTCATCGTTACCGCCGTCGGTTACGTAGAGAAGATTCTTCACTCGTTTCGCCACGTCCGAGCCCAGCGTAACGCCGCGATCGTGTCGCCGCCGCGGACGGTCTCGTCGTTCGAGAAAGGCAAGGAGGCGCGCGCGGTTTGCGGCTTGCTGCGGCGTCCGTTGCACCGCGCCGGCGTTCTGGGGTAGGGCGGCCGGGTTCGCCGGCTGCGCTCCGTTGCAGCCGGCAAGCACGAGGAGCGCACTCCCGAGGGCGGCGGCCAAGGGTGCAGAGCGCGTAATCATCAAGTCTTTTCTCCACAGAGCAGGCGGTTCGGCGCCCTACGTTCGGGCCGAGTTCGCCGGCCTCATTCCGAGGGCTTGGCGGGAGGGCGGGTAAGGTTGCCGCTGCGCCCAACTCTTCGGAGGTGAGACGCGACGAATTTATTCTTAGCGCGGGAGCGGCCGTCGGCGCAGCGGTGCTTACGGGGGCTGCTGGAGCGGCCGAGAGCGACTATAACTTAACGACGCCGACCGGGACGATTTACGGCACGCTCGCATTACCGGCCAAGACGCCGGCGCCGCTCATCTTGATCGTCGCGGGTTCGGGCCCGACCGATCGCAACGGCAACTCCAGCCTGGGGATCGCGCCGGGGACCTATCGGCAGCTGGCGGGCGCCCTCACACGGCGCGGCGTGGCGTCGGTGCGCTACGACAAGCGCGGTATCGGCGCCAGCGAAAGCGCGGCGAGCAAAGAGAGCGATCTACGCTTCGACACTTACGTCGACGACGCGGTCGCGTGGCTGAAACTGCTTGCGAACGACGCCCGGTTTTCGCGGGTCTCGGTTGCCGGCCACAGCGAGGGATCGCTGATCGGGATGATCGCGGTGACCAAGGCGCCGGC
>DATAQH010000102.1:0-1716 GCA_036264815.1 Candidatus Cybelea sp. | reverse complement strand
AGCCGATCGGCTCACCAACCCGGCTATATGTGTTTAACACCGTCGAGCCGCCGTGCGCGTACTCGACGGCGTTTCCGGCGCCGAAGTTGGTGATGTAAATGTCGCCCTTCGCGTCGACGCACTGACCGTACGGCTCAGAGAACCCCGTCAGCGTCCCAACTTGTTTGCCGTTCGCATAATCATAGACATCCACGTCATTGGTCGCCCAGTCGCCGACGTACAGGAGCGCCGCCTTCTTCCCGGCATCCGGCTGCATGTACGACGGCCGGCGATCCGGATGAACCCGAAGCTGCACGAAGTGCGCCGCCGTACTTGCGACCGGCGCGCGCGACCGCAGCGGGCTCGTTCCGCCAAACGCGGACGGCCCCGAAACTAATGCTTGGCCGCACGCGGTAAGTAATGTCAGCGCAGCAACTGCAAGAAAAACTAAACGTACCAAGCCGGCGATTCCTCCCGTAGCACGCTCCGAACATCGAGGACCGCCCGTGGGCGCTGTGCTCCGTGTACAGCGTCCGTCCGCGTCGTAGCCGGGACGCCGAAAGCGGGCGGTCCTGATGCCCGCCGCCGCTTGGCGGCGAATGCCGCGGCGGCGTCGTCGCCGCCACACCACGACTCAACGTTACGGCCTGCGCGAGGCTGTGAGTATCCGTAAACCTACGGAATCCGCGCCGCGGAGTACGCAGCCGCTTGCGTTACGTGTACGGACCCGGCGCAGGAGCGGTACGGAGAGACGACGGAACCTTCCGTCCGCGCTTAAGGAGAACCGCCGGTGAATGGCTGATATCGGTTTCGAGCATTTCGTCGGGCGCGAGCCGGAGCTCACGCGCTTGCTCGCGGCTTTTCGCAAGACCAAGGCGGAAGGGACGGGGACGGCGCTCGTTATCGGCGGCGATGCCGGCGTGGGGAAGTCGCGCTTGCTGCGAGAGCTCGAGAACCGCGTGCGGCGCGAGCGCTGTCTGGTGCTCCACGGCGTCTGCGTCGAGTACGTCTCCACGCCGTACGAACCGTTGATCGAAGCCTTGATCGCGGGCGATCGCGCTTCGCCGCTCGAACGCGAGTTGCGCGGCCTCGCCGAACGCGTCGTCGCCCCGGAGACGGAGCGCCTTCGCCGCTTTCGTTTGGTCGAAGAGCATCTGCGCCGGCGCTGCGCGGAGGCCGGGGCCGTCCTTGTCGCGGTCGAGGATCTCCAATGGAGCGATGCCGCGACGCTCGATCTCTGGCGTCACCTCGCCCGCCGTTTGAGCGATGCCCCGGTACTGATCGTCGGTACGTACCGTAGCGAAGAGATCTCGCGCGACGCCTCACGCGCTGCCCAGTTATCACGCGCGGTGCGCGAAGGGGTCGTGAACCTCCGGCTCGAGCCGCTGACGGATGCCGAGATCGGCTCGCTCCTCTCCCGCGCGGATACCTCGATGCCGCTGGAGGCGCAGCACCGCGACCGCATCGTCGATCTCTCGGAAGGCAATCCGCTCGTCGCCGAAGAGTTGCTGCGCAGCGCGCTCGACGGCGAGCGCGCCGAGGGCGAAGGCATTCCCGGCTCAATCGCCGCGAGCATCATCCAGCGTCTGCGCGCGATGTCGCTGAACGAACAAGAGGCCCTGCTTGCGGCGGCGGTGATCGGTCGCGATTTTGACGCCGGACTGATCGCTGCGTTGATCGACGCCAGGGAGGACGACATTCTTGCCGCCTTGCGCCGCGCGCGCAACGTACAACTCA
>DATAQH010000093.1:0-3053 GCA_036264815.1 Candidatus Cybelea sp. | reverse complement strand
GAACCAAATCCAGCGAGAATTCTCGATGCCGCCGAGCAGATTCTCTTGCGCCGCTTTCCGGCCGCCGTCGCGACGGCGTTCGTCGCGGTCTTCGATACCCGCACGCTGACGATCGCCTATGCCAACGCCGGACACCCATATCCGCTTCTGCGTAAGCGCGACGGCACGATCCAGGAGCTCGAAGCCGATGGACTCCCACTCGGGCTGCGTTCCGTGGGCGAACCGGCGACCCCCGTCAACGAACGGCTCAGCGAACCGGCGCTGCTGACGTTTTACTCCGACGGATTGACTGAAGCGACTCACGATACGCTGCTCGGCGAACGCCTGCTGCACGAAGCCGTCGGCAGCGGGGCAATTCTCTACGTCTCCAACCCCGCACGCTTCATCGAAGAGTACTGCCTGCGCGGTCAATCACCCGACGACGTGGCAATCCTCGCGGTGAACTTCCTCAAGTGCCGGCGCTGGATGTTCGAGTCGCGCGACTGGAACGGCGCGAAACTGGCGCGCCGTGAATTCGCCGCCGCACTCGACGCGGCCGGGATGCCCGAGCGCAGCGTCAAAAACGGCGAGCTGATCTTCGGCGAGTTGAGCGCGAGCATCGCACAGCACTCCAAAGGTCCGGTCGAAGTCGCGCTCGAGTGGTGCGCCGGCGCGCCGGTGTTGCACGTTATTGCTCGCGGCGACGAGTACGCGCGTCGCGAATACGATCACGATCTTTGGCTCGTTGGGCGGCTCGGCGCGCGCGTCGACGTAGAGATCCTCCCCGCCTTCGGCGCCCACGTCACCGCCGCTATGTCGACCTCACCCTAGCGTCCTCCCGCGCCCTTCACTGTCATCCTGAGCTTGTCGAAGGACGTGTCATCCTGAGCTTGTCGAAGGACTCAATCCGTGAGATACAGCGTCCAGGGCTTCTCAGGATGGTGATCGGCCGGGAAGGTTTCGCCGGCCGTGAAGTGTCTGCGAAAGCCGCACTGCGAACATTCGTACTGCCCACTGACGGCAACGGGCTCGCCCGCCGTTCCAAATATCTCCGCCATGCCTGCGTTGTACCCGCGTTTCTCTCGCCTCAATGCCGGGGATATCGAGCCTATGCCGCAGGTCACCGGCATTCGAGCCGCACGCGCCCGCACGCGCGTCGACACGGAATTCTCAGCGAAAACGTCGCGTAATCCGGCGGTGTCCGCAGCTAACTTCTTTCCCAGCCGCCTTTCGCTCAAAAGCCTACGCGACGCAGCTTCGGTATGCCGCGGCTGCGATCTCTATAAATATGCGACGCAGACCGTCTTTGGCGAAGGTCCGGCTCGCGCGCGTCTAATGCTCGTCGGCGAAGAACCCGGCGACAACGAAGATCTCGAAGGCCACCCGTTTGTCGGCCCCGCCGGGAAGCTGCTGCATCGCGCTTTGGAAGCGGCCGGCATCGCTCCGCGCGACGCCTACGTGACCAATGCCGTCAAGCACTTCAAGTTTGTCGAGCGCGGGAAGCGCCGCATCCATCAAAAGCCGAAGATCGTCGAGGTTCGCGCCTGTAAGCCTTGGCTCGAGGGCGAGATCGCGCTCGTGAAGCCGCGGCTGATCGTCGTGCTGGGAGCGACGGCGGCGCAGTCGTTGCTCGGCCCGGCCTTCCGGCTGATCGCCAACCGCGGCCGGATTCTTCCGGGTCCACCCCGGATTCTGGCAACGGTTCACCCCTCGGCCATCCTCCGGGCACCCGACGGGGAGGACCGCCGAGCGAAGATGTCCGACCTCGTTAACGACCTTCGAAAGGCGATTTTGGATGTAAGTTAATCTGTGATCGCCTTGGGTCTTGACCCTGTGATTTGGATCGGTATAATACAGGTCATCCGATGGAGGATCGCAATCGTGCTTGACCCGGCAATCGACGTCCACAGTCCCACGCAAGCCCACAACGATGCCATGGCGCTCCCGATGGAGGAGGCGATCCAGCAGCTGGTCGACCTGCTTGGCGCGACGACCGTTGCCGCGATCGGCAATGTAAAGGAGACCCGGGCGGTGACCCAGTGGTTGAGCGGCGAACGAGAGCCGCAGCGTCCGCATGCCTTGCGTTTTGCCCTTCAGCTCGCACTGATGATATCGACCCGCGCGACCCGCGATATCGCCCGAGCCTGGTTTTACGGCTCCAACCCCCAGCTGGAGGATCGGTCCCCGCTGGCCGTCCTGCGTGACGACCCGCTGGAGGAGGCGCAGGGGCCCCTGATTCGTGCCCTGCGAACCTTCTCTGGCCGTAACGCCGGAGAGCCCCATCCCCGCTCAAATGGCAGAGGGAATTCCCTACCGCGGGATCCGGCTTCCGAAGTTATTCACAACTCCGGCACCGGTGTTCATAACGCTCCCGGAGAGCTAAGGTAGTAAGGCCCAATCACGCTTGCTTTCGCGCGCGGAAAGGTTCAGTATTAAGAACAATGGTGAGCCCCGGAACGGTCGTGATGGTCTTTAACGGAGAGTACGACCTCACCTCAAAGAGTCAGTTACGCGAGGCGTTTAGCTTCGTCGCGGACGTTGAGCGCGCGGTCCTCGACTTCAACGACGTGACCTACCTCGATTCCACGGCGCTCAGCGAGCTGACACTGCTGCATAAATCCCGCAGCGCCGCCGGCCTCGACCCCGTCACGATCGTGACGAGCAACGGCAACATCCTGCGCTTGTTCGAGATCGTAGACATGCGCCAGTTCTTCAATTTCACCGGCGCGATGCCCGAGATCGCTGCGGATACCGACTCGGTGAAGGTCCAGCACGCTCGGGCTTTCGGAACGAACGGCGCGACTGCCGAGCCGTAAAGCTACTCCGTATCGATCGGATCGTTGGACGGCGGCTCGTGGAGGAAGTGCGCGATCGGATACTTCGATGGAATCACGGTGAACGGACGCGGACTTTGCGTGAAGTCGAAGGCGTCGTCGAGGCTCGCCGCGCGCGTGTCGGTGTAGCCTTCTGAGGGCGGCCCGATGGGCCCCAGACCGTAGACCTCTTCGATGAAGTGAAGGATGCTGCCGTACTCGTACTGCACGTGCGAGACGTAGTTCGTCTTCGCGTAGGGC
>DATAQH010000092.1:0-3124 GCA_036264815.1 Candidatus Cybelea sp. | reverse complement strand
CAGCCGCACGAGCGCCTTGGCGACGTGCGGACGTCCGATGGAAAGCGCGTCGCCCGATTCGGCGAGAACGTCGTCGAGCGTGATGCCGTAGCCGGCCGTGCGCAGCTGGTCGACCATCGTCTCGGCGCGGATGCGGCGCTGGTCTTGGTTATACTCGAGCAACTCGTTGATGGGCGACGGCCCGAGCGGCACACCGTACCCGAGAACGTGGACCTCGTTCTCTTTCCACGTCGTGTTGATCTCGATGCCGACGATCACCCGCGCCCCCGGGGGCGGCGTAAAATTGCCGTACGCCGCGGTCGTGTCGTGATCGGAGATTGAAAAAATCTCGACCCCGCGCTCGCCCATGAAATCGGAGAGCTCTTGGGGGGCGAGGGTTCCATCGCTCATCGTCGAGTGCGAGTGGAGGTCAACTCTCAACGTCTTCTACCTTCTCTACGAGCTTGCGGCGTTCTACTTGAAGCGAGATCGCGGTACGTTCGCTCTCGTCGATCGACACAAGGACGAACGACGGGGCGCAGACGATGTCGAGCTTCGCTCCCTTTAAATAGCTGCGCGCGATGGCGACGGCCTTGATTGCTTGATTGATCGCCCCCGCGCCGACGGCTTGCACTTCGGCGGTCTCGCGTTCGCGCAGCACCGCGGCGAGCGCTCCGGCGACCGAGTTTGGGTTGCTCTTTGCAGAAACCTTGAGCGTCACGCCCCCGCTGCTGCTGCCGCTCACGCGATCCCTCGTAAAAAGACGCGCTTGATGCCCTCGGCCTTCCCGGAGGCAGAGTCGATGGTAACGACCGCGGCGCACAGCTGTCTCATGCCGGTTTTCTGTACGCTAAAGCGATCCGAAAAGCCGGTAAGGAAGCGGTCGAGCACGGGCCCGGCATCCATGCCGATGACGCCGTCGGTCGGGCCGGTCATGCCGAGATCGCTGATATAGGCGGTGCCCCCAGCGAGCACGCACTCGTCGGCGGTCTGCACGTGGGTATGCGTCCCGAAGACGCACGATACGCGGCCGTCCAAGTAGCGCCCCATGGCTACTTTCTCCGAGGTCGCCTCGGCGTGCAGGTCGACGACGATGACGGGCGTGCGCTTGCGGAGGTCGGCGACGAGCGCGTCGGCGCAGCGAAACGGGTCGTCGACCGGCGGCATGAAGGTGCGCCCCATTAAATTGAGGACACCGACGGTGACCCCGTTCGCCTCGAAGGTCCCAGCGCCGCGACCGGGTGCAGTCGGCGGATAGTTGGCCGGCCGGATCACGCGCTTACTGGTCTCCAAGTACTCGCCGAAGTCGCGCTTGTCAAATATATGGTTTCCTCCGGTGATGAAGTCGATACCGCTCTCGAACATCTCCTCGGCCGTCTGCCCCGTCAAGCCAAAACCACCCGCGGCGTTTTCGCCGTTGGCGATACAGGCATGGATTTGGTGTTGCTCTCGAAGCAACGAGATGCAACGCTTGAGAGCCTCTCGTCCCGGGGATCCTACGACGTCCCCAACGATCAAGAGGTTCAAGCCCGGGCTATTTACCGGCGAGCCGAAGCCTTCGCTTTCTTCTGAGATTTTAAAAAGTAAACCAGTACCCGCTTCTCTTCTCTAAACCCAACCAAACTCTTCGACTGCGCAGGGTCGCGAAGCGCCTCTACGGCGTAGAGTGCGGCTTCGTCTTCAGCGGCGGGGTCGCCCTCGAAATGATCGTCGGGAGGCGGAGTACGGACGAGTGCGTCGCCGCAACGGTCGCAAAGAAATCCGACCTGCAGCTCGAGCTCTTCCTTAGAGAAGCTCTCGAGATCGCGCGTCACGTGGACGAACGTTAGACTGCGGTCACCCTCGCACTCGACCCGGAGCGTCGCCGGCTCCTCTTTGCCCAATGCGAGGAAGCTGCGAACGTGCTCGTCGATCGCCTCGGCGAGCCGCGTTTGCGCGGCGCGATCGAATCGCTGACGTACGGCGAAGGTCAAACGCAAGGTCCGATCCGTCGGACCAGAGCGAATTGAAGCCAGCTCGGGAAAGCGCACCAGAAGTGCGCAAACCAAGCTGACCGTATCGGCGTTCTCGACGTGTGCTCGCATGCTCATAACGATAAGCTGTTCTTCGATTCTCCAATCCCACCAGACCGACGCAGCCCAAGGGGGAGGGTCCATACGACGCGGCCCCCAGGTCTCCCCGCAGTCGCACCTAGAAAAGACCCCCGTGGCCCTACGGAAGGTTCCGGGCGCGCTCACATTGGGCTTGCTTGCCTCACTGGTTGCCCATGCCGGCCTCTACGGCGGCGGACACTCGATGGGCGGCGACTACCACGCGTTGCTCATTCAGCTCGCACTGGCGGGCGGCCTGAGCCTAGCGCTCTTCTACGGTCTGCTTGCCTGGGACGGAGCGCGCGCGGCGGTAAACGGGAGCGTGCTTGCCGCACGCCTTGCGAGCCGCTTTCCCGGGTTCGGGGCGCTGTGCGCGTCGGCGACCGCCTGGTACGCCGTTGCGGAGCTCGTCGAAGGGCAGCATCACGCGGGCATTCCCTGGATCGCGATTCCCGTTGCGTTAGCGGCGGCGTCGTGGCTGCTGCAGCGGCTCGGCCGCTTCGGGCTTGCGGTGCTCGCCGGCGCAATCGTCGCGGTTGCCGGTACGAACTTCGCGCCGCGGACGCCGACGTGGTCGCGCTTCACTGCTCAAACAACCCCCGTGCGCCCCGTGCTGTGGGTCCGCCGGCGCTTCGCTCGCCCACCTCCGATCGGATTCGACTGCTGCGCTTAACGCGCGCGTCGATTCTCTCCTAGCTTCAAAATAGCTTCACTCTTTCCGATCGAAGGAGCCCCATGTTCCGATTTATCACGGCGCTCGTCGCCGTTCTCGCGATTTTTTGTTATGCGCTTCCAGCCGCCGCGGCCGTCACCGGATTGGTGCGCGGAACCGTTACGCTCGACGGGAAGCCGATAGCCCATGCGACCGTTGCCCTGCAAGGCGAAGGGTCAAAGTTCACCACGCAGTCGGGAGCCCGCGGCGAGTACGTCTTCTCGCAGGTGCCGTTCGGGCCGTACCGGATAACCGCGACGCTTAAGGGCGTTCCCGAACTGCACGTCGAGGTTACGGTCGCCAGCGGCAGCGTCGCTACGGTGGATCTTCCGCTCTCGACGCT
>DATAQH010000042.1:0-4077 GCA_036264815.1 Candidatus Cybelea sp. | reverse complement strand
ACTCGTACGGCGGGAACATCGAGAGAGTGACGGTGCATGGACACTTTACCTACTATTCTGTCGCTCCGAGCGATCCGTACGAGCTCGTGACGGGACCGGATAATGCACTGTGGTTCACCGCAGCAGAGACCGGTAGCGGCGGCGTCATCGGACGCATCACTACCGCAGGCGCGCTTACTTCCTTTGCGGTGTCGGCTGAAACGGTGGGCATCGCGGCGGGATCGGACGGCGCGCTGTGGTTTACCGAACCCTATGCAAACCGCATCGGCCGCATCACGACGAGCGGAGAGATCACGGAGTATTCTAAGGGAATCAATTCGCCCTTTGCGATCGCACCGGGTCCCGACGGCGCCCTCTGGTTCACGGAGAACGTCAGCGCCACGAACGGCGGAAACGCCATCGGGCGCATCACCACGCGAGGTCGCGTAACCGTTTATTCAAAAGGAATCGATCCGCTGGAGGTTCCCATTGATATCGCCGCGGGTCCCGACAACGCGATGTGGTTTACGGAGACGGAGTTCGGCCCGTATAGCGCCGCCGAGATCGGCCGGATCTCGATGGACGGCAAGATCATGCAGTTCTCGAATCACCTCGATCCCCAAGGCAGCCCGTCAGCGATCACCGCCGGGCCTGACGGACGAATGTGGTTCATCGAATCAAACGCGGATCGAACGGGCCGCGTCACGCCGTAGCTCAAGCGCGATCGCGTTTTCCCGATCGATCGGACGCCCGTCACTGCGGGGCGATGCTGACCGACTGACCGACGGGTTTCGCCGGCGGCGATTGCAACGATAGTTTCGGGTTACCGCCCGCCGGGTAGGCCCAGTAGTCGAACTTCGGCTGCGATCCGTAATAGCTGCAGCGGAGGTTTCCGCCAACGACGGTTTTTCCGGCGATGAACGGTTGCGGCACCTGGACGTCGTTGCCGTCGCAATCGTCGGTAAGAATGGTTTGCCCGATTGAGGTAAGGTTGCCGTACGCATCTTCCGATACGCGATAGATTGCCGTCTCACTGCTGCCCCGGTTGCCCATATACCCCTGATCGGTGAGCGTGAGGTGTTTGCCGTCCCACATGACGCTCGCCGGGTAATAGATGCCGACTCCGCTGAAGTGTACGGGTCGTAACGCCTTCCCTCCGTGCGGCAGCTCGCAAGCAAGAGGGTCGCTATATCCTTGTAACCGTTCGGCCGAGCCGTACAACAACGCTTCGGCGTAGAGATTGCCGGCGTTGTCGTACCCCGGCGCCCAAAACGGGTAACACACCTCACTTCGATAGGCGTGCGCCTTCCCGCGGCCGTGAACGAAGACGTCAATTTCGTCACGAGCCGCCACCGCAAGATTTTCGGTGGTTGGGTCGACGGAACACCCCATCGGCTGGTAGCCGGTCGTTAGCGTCTTAAGGGGTTGCGTGCCGCCGTGCGCGTACTCCGAAACGGACTCTGCGCCGAAAGCGACAACCCACACGTTACCTTTTTTGTCGACGCACTGGCCGTACGGGTCGTTTGGGCCGGTAAGCTGACCTTCCAGCGTACCGTTGTTATAGTCGTAGACGAAGACGTCGTTGGTGCTCCAATCGGAGATGTAGAGCAGCCTCTTAACGCGTTTTGCGCCGGGCGACATCCACGACGTGCGGTGGTCGGGCCGCTTCGGGCCCGTGACGAAATGGCGCATCGTACTGCCGATCGGGTCGGCAGCGGTCGCAGCCTCGAATCCGGAGCCGGCGATCGGCGGTCGCGTGTCGCCTAGATTTTGTGGACCGCATCCCGCAAGAAAGCCGGTGGCGATGCCGATCGTTAGCGCGCAGCGGCTAAACGCGAAAGTCTTCATCAGTCCTGCTCCCCACTCGTACTTCCCGAAATGGCGGGGTCTGCACGTTCGGTGCGCGGTTATGCTTTCCCGGCCGAATACGTAAAATGGCGCGCGCGACGGGAACGCCGTGTCCGCAACCGTTCGTGAAGCAACTGGAGCCTGCGCCCACCTCATGGGAGCGGTGCGGAGCTGTTACGGCGCACCCGAACAGAGTCCTCAGGCGTAGTGCGGTTATCTCTCCCAAGGCGTGATGCCACGTTGTCGTGCTCGTCGGTCTTCAGGGCAATTGCGGATTTGACCGGAGAAGAACGCGCGCTTCGATAGCCGGAAGCGCCGAGCATACACCAGCCTTCGCGAGAACCCAAGCGAGTCGTTCGCCTTGCGGCAAATCGAGGCAACTCGAATTGCCATTCTCATTTTTGCGGAGAAGGATAGTGCGGCGGAAAATGTTGTTCTAGGTTTTTCCAAACCTTCGTGGTGAGTCTCGTAAAGAGGAGCACGTTGATGGCACCGGCAAGGATGCCCGAAACGGCCACGACGAGCAGCGGTGCATGTACGGTGATGGTAACGATAATCGCCGCCTCTGCTCCCGCGATCACGCTGGCTACGAACGATACGAGCGACTGAGTCGGCATGAGTCCTTGCCACCATCTCGCGTTGCCGCCGCCCATGTCGGCACTCAGGCCCCGGAGGTCGTCATGGATTGAGCGGACGAATCGATCCTGCAGCGATGGCTCTATCTCCGTATAGCGATGACGAATGCGCGCGATACCGAAGGTAATGATCGCATCTTCGAGGTCGATTTGGCCGATGCGAAGCAGCGTGAAAAAACCGACAACCCACAGAGTCGCGAGCAGCGTTACTGCAGATAGCACAAAGCCGCGACCAAAATGATCTGCTGCGCCTAAAAAACCGAGCGCTACCAGGGTGCCAGACACCGAGGTAAGGAACATCGACGCCCGACCCTGCATGTCTTGCAGGCAGCCGAGTCGAGCACTTTGCAGCGCCATGTGCTCCGTCGTGAGTATGCTTATCTCATCGCTCATCAGCTAGGATCAACTGCGCTGCTTTGCCCGCAACCATAAATGTCGGCGCGTTGGTAGGGCCCGTTGGGATGCGAGGCATTACCGAAGAATCCGCCACGCGCAATCCTGCGATGCCGCGAACGCGAAGTTGCGGATCGACCACGGCCATTTCGTCGACGCCGATCTTACAGCCGCCCACCGGATGGCCGAAGCTGGTCGCACCCGCGCGCGCCAGCTCCTCGACGTCGCCGGCTGAGGCGTTGGGTCCGGGAATCAATTCGACCTCGGATACGGCGGCAAAACCCGGTTGGCGCCCGAGTTCGCGAGCCAGCTCGATCGCCCGAAGGATTGCTTTAAAATCGGAATCTTCGGCAAAGAAGTTGCAGTCGACGAGCGCCGCGTCTTTGGGATCGGCGCTCGCGAGACGAACCGAACCGCGGCTCTGTGGCTGTGCGAGGGCGGCACCGATCGTAAGGCAATCCTCGGGGACCTTTCCAAAACGCGCTACGACCTCGGGTGTTGGGGCGCTCAGCTGGTGAAGAACGAGGTTTATGTCTGCTTCGTCGGGCGAAACGCCGCTGGTCCAATAAACTTCAGCTTCGACGGCGTTGCTGTCGATTCGCCGCGCGGGCATCGCCCCGCGGTATTTCAGTACGATGCCCAGCACCATTACCTGATCTTGAAAGTTCTGGCCGACGCCGGGCAAGTTTTCGATCACGTCGATGCCGAGTTGCTTCAACTCGTCTGCGTTCCCGATTCCCGAAAGCATCAAAAGCTTTGGACTACCGACGCCGCCGGCAGTGAGGATGACCTCCCGCTCCGCAGCGATCTCTTGGGACGCGCCATCGGCGACGATACGAACGCCGGTCGCCCGGTTGCCGCGAAACGTGACCCTCTCCACGTTCGCGTTAAGCAGCAGCGTGAGATTGGAACGGCTTAGCGCGGGATGCATGAACGCTCGGGCTGCGCTGACGCGCGTGCCGTCCGCAGCGATGTTCATATTAATGTAACCCGCGCCGGGCCGCATCGGTCCGTTCATGTCGTCGACGACCGGAATTCCGCTCTGCCCAGCGGCCTCGAGAAACGCGCGCGCTGCGGGGTGCGGATCGTGCGGAACCCGCACGCGAACCGGTCCGCCGATTCCCCGCCATTCATTTTCTCCGCCTTCCCAATCTTCTTGTGCTTTAAAGATCGGGAGAACGTCGGCGAAGCTCCATCCGGTCGCGCCGTGCTTCGCCCAGCC
>DATAQH010000038.1:0-4292 GCA_036264815.1 Candidatus Cybelea sp. | reverse complement strand
GCAGGGCGACGAATTGCGCTTGCGTGCGCTCATCGCCAAACCTGCAAGGTACCGGTTACGACGTGTTGGTCGTCGGCGGCGGTAATGCCGGTTGCGCCGCAGCGATCGCTGCGGCGCGTCACGGCGCGCGAACGCTGCTGGTAGAACGCTACGGATTCCTCGGGGGCACCGCGACCGCCGCGATGGTTGGGCCCTGGATGACCTTTCATTAGTCCAACGAGCGCATCGTCGGCGGCATCGCGCAGGAGATCGTCGATCGCCTACAACGCAAAGGCGCCTCGCCCGGTCATCTCGCCGACTCCTCCGATTACGTCGCGACCATCACTCCGTTCGATCCTGAAGTTCACAAAGCGCTGCTCTTCGAGTTGATGCAAGAGGCCGGTGTTAGCTTGCTCTTGCACGCCTACTTCTTGTCGGCGCACGTCGACGGCGACGAGGTACGGAGCGCAACGTTTGCGACGATCGGCGGGAACCGCACGTACGCGGCGCCCGTCGTCGTCGACGCGACCGCCGATGCGCTGGTCGCGGCGTCGGCCGGCGTCCCGACGCAGCAAGGCGACGAGAGAGGACGCGTTCAGCCGGCAACGTTGATGTTCCGCTTGAGTCACGTCGACCTTGCGAAGCTTGCCGAGTATCTGCGCGATCATCCCGACCAGATGCGCACGTCGCTGGCGCCGCAGGACCGGGTCCCGCAAGCGTTGACCGCGGTCGCGGGTCTGGGCGATCTTTGGGAGCAGGCTCGGACCGACGGTGTGGTCGACGTTCCGCGCGAGCTCGTCTCGTTCTTCATCTCACCCTATCCCGACGAAGTGACGGTAAACATGACGCGGGTCGTCAACGTCGATCCGCTCGACCCCGACGACCTCACGCGGGCCGAGGTCCAATCGCGCCTGCAGGCGATGCAGCTGCTCGAGTTCTTTCGACAGCGCGTACCCGGCTTCGAGAACGCGCGAATCGCGGCGAGCGGCACGCAGGTCGGTATCCGTGAGTCGCGGCGCATCGTGGGACGCTACACGCTGACGCGTGAGGACGTCCTACAGGGCCGCAGGTTCGACGATGCGGTCGCGCGCAGCGCGTACCCAATCGACGTGCACAATCCCAGCGGCAGCGGAACGGCGACGCATCGTCTCGCGCCCGGTGCCAGCTATGAGATTCCGTATCGTACGATGCTGCCGGTCAACCGCGAGCGGCTGATCGTCGCCGGCCGCTGCATCTCGACGACGCACGAAGCGCTAGCGTCGACGCGACTCACGCCGACGGTGATGACGCTCGGACAGGCCGCCGGCACGGCCGCCGCGGCAGCGTGCGCGCAGCGCGTGCGGGTCGGCGACGTCGACACCGCAAGCTTGCGCGAGCAGCTGATCGCCGACGGCGTCGACTTACGGCGGGCGCAATGAAAGTACGAGAGCTTGCGCGCCAGTACGGCGTACCGATCCGCGTTGCCGATTTGGGCGATTGGGGCGAGCACGAGCTGCGCTCGGAGTACGATCCGGCACTCCCGGAGATCCGCGTGCACCTTCGACTGCCGCCCGAGCTGGTTGCCTTCGCGATCGGTCACGAGCTGTATCACCATCGCGAAGCAATCGGCGAGGTTTCCATGTTGCCGACGCGTGCGGCCCGTGAAGCCGCCGCCGACGCGTACGCTCTAGAGCTCACGGCGCCCGACCGATGAGCCTTTTGTTTGCGGGAATCGACGGCGGCCAAAGCACGACGGTCGCCGCGATTGCCGATGAAACGGGCCGAATTCTCGCGCGCGGCAGAGCGGGGCCCGCCGATGAGATCGGTGCGGAGCGTAATTCGACGCGTTTGCACGACGCTCTGAACGCGTCGCTTGGCGATGCATGCGCGCGCGCCGGCCTCGAGCCGGAGTGCGGATTCGCTGCGATCGTAGCGGGGATTAGCGGTTACGAAGGGCGAGTCTACGGCCGCCAGCCCGAGTTTCGGGCGAAGCGCTTCGCGCTGCTGCACGACGCACCCATCGCTCACGCCGGTGCCTTCGCCGGCGGCCCGGGCGTCATCGCGATCGCCGGCACCGGCTCGGTCGTGTACGCCCGCGACGAGCGCGGTTCGGAGCGAACCCTCGGCGGCTGGGGGCCGTTCTTCGGCGATGAAGGGAGCGGCTTCGGCATCGTGCGCGAAGGGCTCGCGAACGTGATGCGGGGGCGCGACGACGGTTCGTGCGAACGCGAGTCGGCAGCGGCTTGCGCGTTCTTCGGCGTGCGTACGCTCCGCGAGCTGGCACGCGCAGCGTACGCCGGTGAGATTACGCGCGACAAGCTCGCGTCGTTTGCGCCGGCCGCCCTGCGGTTTCCGTTGTTTCGCAAAATCGCGCGTCGCGGTGCCGACCGGCTCGCCGCGCTGATCCGTTCGGCGGCAGAGCCGTTGCGTTTTCCGAAAGTCTCCCTGTCCGGCGGCCTCTTCGACGACCCGCCGTTTCGCGCGCGCGTTTCGCGTCGCGTCCTCGAGCTCGTGCAAGATGCGCAGATCGTAGATATGCGCTACGAGCCCGCGGTGGGTGCGCTCCTCTTGGCGTACCGGGAGGCCGGCCGGGAGATCCCGGAGTTGTCGGAATGAGCCTGCTCGACGGCCTTCGCGGCGGACTGATCGTCTCGGTCCAAGCCTGGCGCGGGTCGGCGATCGACGATCCGCGGATCATCTCGGCGATGGCGTGCTGCTCGCAAGACGGCGGCGCCCTCGCGGTACGGATCGAGGGTGAAGCGAATCTGCGCGCCGTCCGCAGGCGGATCGCGCTGCCGATCATCGGCCTGATCAAGCGCGAATATCCCGGCTTCGAACCCTACATCACGCCCTCACTTGCCGAGGTCGCGGCCGTCATCGCCTCGGACGCCGAAATCGTCGCTTTCGATGCCACCGCGCGCCGACGGCCCGACGGCAGCGGTCTGACCGACGTCGTCGCCGCGGTGCACGCTGCGGGGCGGCTTGCGATGGCCGATTGCTCGACGGCCGGGGAGGCGATAGCCGCGTGCGAAGCCGGTGCCGACGTCGTCGCGACGACCCTCTGCGGCTATACGAGGGAAACCGCAGACCGATCGCTTCCGGCGCTGGATCTCGTCCGACAAATCGCGGCGCTCGGATGCTTCACCGTCTGCGAGGGCGGCGTTCGAACGCCGGCCGGGGTTCGCGCGGCGCTGGACGCCGGTGCGAATGCCGTCGTCGTCGGGAGCGCCATCACGAACGTGGACTGGTTGGTCAGAGAGTTTGCAGGGGCTGCCGACGGGCGCTCTTAACAGCCCGTTTAGTCGGTGCGAGACGCTGCGCTGTGCCTTATAGTAGCTATTAGGGAGAGCATTCTTTGATAGAAAACAGAGCGGAGCCAGTCAGACTCGATAGTGGCTTCTGGGGCGCCACGGCAGTCCTGACCCTGCTCGCCGTTGCTGCGATCGTGTTCTGGTACGTTTTTCCGATCGACCGGTACCTGCCGGAGGCGATCATTACTGCGCGCCAGGTCGACACGCTCTTCCGTTTCATGGCCGCAACCGGCAGCGCGCTCTACATTTTTGTTGCGGGCTATCTGGTCTACTTCTCGATCGCCTATCGCGCGAAAGCGAGCGATCCGCCGGACGCGGTTGGCGTCCAGATCCACGACAATCGCAAGCTCGAGTTTTGGTGGACGCTCATCCCCTCGCTCTTTGTCGTGCTCCTCTCGATCGTCAGCGTGCGCATCTGGTACGAGATCATGCTGGAGCCGGAGAACGGCCTGGTCGTCGAAGCGATCGGACACCAGTTCGATTTTACGTTCCGGTATCCGCAGATCAACGGCGAGGTGACCGACGAGATGCACCTGCCGCTGGGCGTGCCGGTCACGCTCAACTTGACTTCCGCCGACGTCATCCACGGCTTCTGGGTTCCGGCGATGCGGCTCAAAAACGACACGGTTCCGGGGCTCGTGACGTCGATTCGTTTTACCCCGCGCCTTGCCGGGCGCTACCCGATCATCTGTACGCAGTTCTGCGGCGTCCTGCACAGTCAGATGGACAAACAGGTCCTCGTGATCGAGGACAAAGCCACGTTTAACCGCTGGTTTAAGGGTTGGCAGCAGAAGAATGCGCGCGCGAGCAACGCGCTGCCGGCCGCCGGAGGCGCCGCGATCTCGCTGCAAGGCGGTGACGTTGCGGCCGGCAAGCAGCTCTTTTCGCAGAAGTGCACGGCTTGTCACAAGCTCGCGCCCTTCGATCAGAAGCTCGTGGGCCCCGGGCTTCTCCGCGTGCTGCACGATCCGTCGCACCCCAACTTGGTGAACGGTCAGCCGGCAAGCCCGGCAGACGTTGCGA
>DATAQH010000028.1:0-8550 GCA_036264815.1 Candidatus Cybelea sp. | reverse complement strand
CCCCTAGGTTGCAGCAACTTTGGGGGCCCCGGCGGCTGAGCCGCTGGGGGGCGCGCAGGTGCGAAGCACCGGAGTGCCTCTCAAAAATCGGGGTCCCCAAAATTGCGCAGCAATCAGGGGGCCCCGGCGGCTGAGCCGCTGGGGGGTGCGCAGGTGCGAAGCACCGGAGTGCCTCTCAAAAAATCGGGGTCCCCAAATTGCGCAGCAATCAGTGGGGCCCCGGCGGCTGAGCCGCTGGGGGGCGCGCAGGTGCGAAGCACCGGAGTGCCTCTCAAAAATCGGGGTCCCCAAAGTTGCGAGCAACTTTGGGGGTAAGGGTGAAATTGGGAGGTAAGAGCTCCCAGAGCCTCGCGGTGACGCGGGCTCGGGTAAACCCCACCTGAAGCAAGACAGCTCGATCGATACGGACGGCCCGTCCAAACGAGCAAAGTCGCAACGAGGCGTTCGGTAACCAACGCCCCAGAGAGATGGTCATCGCCCACGAGTTGGGTACAGAATCCGGCTTACAGGCGTACTTCGCACAAACGCAACCGGTGGGGCGCTAAAGGCGTTCTAGCGAAAGAGATCAACCGATGATGAATCAGCAGTTTACCCCCGATATGACCGTCGACGAGGCGTTTAAGCTCCATGCCGGTGCGCGACGAGTTTTCGCGCGCTTCCATCTAGGCGGTTGCTCGAATTGTGCGATCAGCGAGTCCCACACGATCGGCGCGATCAGCGACGATTACGGCATCCCGCTCCCGATGCTCCTCGAGAACCTAAACGCGCTCTTCGATCTGCGCACCCTTTCGGTCGGCGACCGCGTCCGCATTCCCGAGGATATTCGCTCGAAGATTCCACAGTTGGCGAGCGTTCCCGAGACCGGCGAGATCATCGCCGCGGAGGGCGGCGCCTACACGGCCGATTTCGGCGACGTGCGCCTGCAAGGGCTCGCGGAAGACTTTGTCGCTGCCGAGGCCGAGGCCGCGGCCGGTTAGATTATCCGGCGGGCGGAGAAGCCTTCGTCCATGCCGTGCCAGTAATCCACCTCGGGCTCTCCCAGTTTCCAGCACAGATACACGGGCTCGTCACCGCGCATCGAGGGAAAGTCAACCAGTCCAAGGTCGATGTCTTTTACGACGCAGCCAAACGATTCGATCCGATAGATCAAGCGTCCGATCTCGTGTTTGAGCTCGGCGAATCGGGGCGCGGGGAGCGAGGAGCGCATTCCCGCTAAGCGCGGCCGCTGCGCCGGCCTCCCGTGATGCAGCGCCGGATCGGATTCCAAGAGCTTGATGGCCAGCTCACGTCGTTTGGCCAGCAGCTCCTCGATCAGCGGCTCCAGCTTGGAAATGAGGGCGTTGGCGCGCTCGGGCGAAAAGAGCTTCATATGGGTTCCCTGCGCATCGTCTTCGTTACGGGGCTCTCCGGTGCGGGCTCGAGTCAGGCGATGAAATCGTTCGAAGACTTGGGCTTTTACTGCATCGAACACCTTCCTCCCGCCGTACTCGACAGTGTCGTCGCCGCGCTCGAGCAATCTGGCGTCGTCGACGTCGCGATCGCGCCCGACCTTCGCGGCGATACTCGCTTGGGCGATGCCGGCGCAGCGATCGATCGTATCGTCGCCAGCCATCGCGCGCGCGTACTCTTCCTCGACGCGGCCGACGACCTGCTGGTGCGCCGCTTCAGCCAAACCCGGCGGCGCCATCCGTTTGCGAAGGCGGGCTCGGTCCACGAAGCGATCGAGGCCGACCGGCGGCTGCTCGCTCCACTGCGTGAGCGGGCGGACATCGTCATCGACACGACCGACCTCACGCACGGAACCCTCAAGGAGCGAATCGCGGCCGCGTTTGTTGCGGAGCGCCCCGCCAAGCTCGCGGTCACGTTCGTCGCCTTCGGTTTTAAGTTCGGCATCCCGACCGATCTTGATCTGCTCTTCGACGTGCGTTTTTTACGCAATCCAAACTATGAGGAATCGCTGGCCTCCAAGACCGGGGGCGACGCCGAAGTCGGCAGCTTCATCGAAAGTGACCCCGCGCTTGCGCCCTTTCTCTCGAAGGTTGCCGACCTCATCGATTTTCTTCTCCCCTGCTACATGGCCGAGGGCAAATCGCAGCTTACCGTCGGAATCGGATGTACGGGCGGTCGCCACCGTTCCGTGTACGTCGCCGGCCGCCTCGCCAAACGCTATGCCGGCAACGAGCATCTGGAGGTTGCGCTCGAAATGCGCGACCTCGCCCGATCGGCCGAGTAGGCAGAGCAGACAAAAATGCGGCAACGCATCGCGCGGTCCCTACACTGGCTCGTGCCCGGCGTCGGCGTTAAACGCTGGATCGTTCTCGCAATCTTCGGCATCGTGCTCTTGCTCGACGGGATCGCCCGCTGGTTCATCGCTCAAGGCACCGGGATCAACATCAACGAGTTGCTCGACGACATCGTCGACGACTATTTCCCGCCGGTCTATCTGACCGGTATTCTCGGGGTCGCGGGGCTCGCGCTCGTCGGTTTCGGCGTCGTCATGTGGCTGCGCGGCGTCGCGCGCGTGGCCCGCGGACGAAATCCGAAGGGCTTTCGCGACGCGCTGACCGGGCGGCGCTTGCAGCAGGGATACAAGATCGTCGCGATTGGCGGTGGAACCGGCCTGTCCACGCTGTTGCGTGTGCTCAAGCGGCGCACGACCAATCTCACCGCGATCGTTACCGTCAGCGACGACGGCGGTTCTTCCGGCCGGCTGCAAAAAGAGCTCGGAGTTCTGCCGCCGGGCGATATCCGCAACTGTCTGGTCGCGCTTGCCGATGACGAGGCCCTGGTCACCGATCTCTTCCAGTATCGTTTTACCGAAGGCGAAGGGCTGACCGGACATTCCTTCGGCAATCTCTTTCTCGCCGCAATGAGCGGCGTCACCGGAAACTTCGACCGCGCCGTTAAGGAGTCGAGCCGCGTCCTCAACGTCGTGGGACGCGTGCTGCCGGCGACGCTCGGCGTCGTTCGTCTCTGCGCCGAGCTCGACGACGGCACGATCGTTGAAGGTGAGTCCAACATCTCGCAGACCAGCCGGCCAATCAAACGTGTCTTCTTCGATCCGCCGGCCGCCTCGCCGCTCGACGAGGTCGTCGAGGCCATCCGCGAAGCCGATGCGATCGTTCTCGGGCCCGGCTCACTCTTTACGTCGATCGCGCCGAACCTGTTGGTGAGCGGCATCGCGCGCGAAGTCGCCAACGCGCCGGCCGTCAAGATCTACGTCTGCAATGTGATGACGCAGCCCGGCGAGACCGACGGGATGACGGCAGCGGATCACCTCGAGGCGCTGCTCGCCAATGCCGGAGAACGCGTCTGCGATTACGTCGTCGTCAACAACGAACCGCCGTCGCGGCTGTTAGCGGCGTACGCGCAAGAGGGGCAAGTTCCGGTCGAACCCGACGCCGCGCGAATCACCGCCCTTGGCTTTACGCCGGTCTGCGCTTCGGTCATTGGCGAAACCGAAACGGTGCGTCACGATTCGGCCCTGCTCGCTAACGTCGTCTTGGGCGTCGTCGACCGGACGGTTGCCGAACGCGCGACGCTGGTCAAACCCGCGAGCGCTTACCGCCGCTCCGCGCCGATCGGAACGAGCTAAGGAGCCTACTGGCCGGGAGGCTTTGCCGCGAGCGTCAAGTTGAGCGTAAAGGGCTTACCCGGCTCGATCGTCGCGCTCGACGTAACCGCCTGATACCCGCTCGCCGCGACCGCATAATCCGCGAGTCCGCTCGGAACCTTATCGAACGTGAAGTGTCCAGTGTCGTCGCTCGTGGCCGTGAGCACGGTATCCAACGTTACGACGGCGCCGCGAATCGGGGAGTTCGTCGCCGCGTCGATAACCGTGCCGCTGACGCTCGCGTAACCCGCAGCCGGAGGCAGGGCATCGTTGTTGCAGCCCTGCGTCCCCAACAGAAGCAGCGCCGTCGCCACCAGGAGCCTCCCTGCGAAAGCATTCATAGGTGAAGCTGTTCGCCATGCGGAAGGCGCCGCTCCTATGGCCAGCACCGTGCCGTCCTCTTCAGCAGCGCCGAAACTCGCCTATTGCGAGACCGCGCTGGACGCAATCGGCAACACGCCGCTCGTTAAGCTCAATAAGGTCGTCGACGGAGCGTCGTGTCTCGTGCTCGCCAAAGTCGAATACGTGAACCCCGGCGGAAGCGTCAAGGATCGCCCGGCCGTCGCGATGCTCGATGCGGCGGAGCGTGAAGGCTTGCTGCACCCCGGCGGCACGATCGTCGAGCCGACCAGCGGCAACACCGGCACCGGTCTGGCGATGGCCGCGGCGATACGGGGCTACCGGTGCATTCTGGTGATGCCCGATAAAATGTCCCGGGAGAAAGTCGATCTGCTGCGCGCCTACGGCGCGGACGTCGTGTTGACGCCGACGAACGTACCGCCCGATTCGCCCGAGTCGTACTACAGCGTCGCAAATCGTTTAGCCTCGGAGATCCCCGGCGCGTTTCAGCCGAATCAGTTTCACAATCACTTCAATCCCGAAGCGCACTATCACACAACCGGTCCCGAGATTTGGGACCAGACCGGTGGAGCGATCACGCACTTCGTCGCCGGCATTGGAACCGGCGGGACGATCTCTGGAACGGCGCGCTATCTCAAAGAGAAGAATCCCGCGATTCACGTGGTGGGCGCCGACCCCGAGGGCTCGATCTACTCGGGCGACATTCCGCGCTCGTACGCCGTCGAAGGCATCGGCATGAGCTACCTGCCCGAGACCGTCGATCTGCGGGTGATCGACGAGATGGTTCGCGTCTCGGATCGGGATTCGTTTTTGATGGCCCGGCGCATAACCCGCGAGGAAGGACTGCTCGTCGGCGGATCCTCCGGAACCGCCGCGGTCGCCGCCGTGCGCCTCGCCAAGACGCTCGGGCCCGAAGCGATCGTGGTCGTTATTCTCCCCGATTCGGGACGAGGCTACATGTCGAAGATCTTCAACGACGACTGGATGATCGCCAACGGTTTTCTTCCCGACGCGAAACGCCGCGCGACCGTCGGCGACGTGCTGCGCAGCAAGACGCCGCTCCCGCCGCTGATCACCGTCCAGCAGAACGACACGGTGAAAAAAGCGCTGGACCTGCTGCGCGAGTACGAGATCTCGCAGCTTCCGGTGATGCACGGCAACGAGCAGGCCGGCAGCGTCAACGACGTCGGTGTTATGCGCAGCGTTTTCGACCATGCCGACATCCTTCATCAGCCGGTAAGCGAGGTGATGGGCCGACCGTTTCCCGCGTTGGAGCAGTTCGAGGAGATCGAGCTTGCCTACAAACTCCTAACCCTCGCGAACCCGGCGATCGTCGTAACCGACGAAGGCGAGCCGATCGGCGTGCTCACGCGCCAAGACATCATCAGCTTCCTGTCGACCAGCTCCGAGGTCGTTCGCAAGTAACCGCATGAAATTTTCGACGAAGGCGATTCACGTCGGCCAGGAGGCCGATCCGGCTACAGGCGCGACGATCGTGCCGATTTACCAAACGTCGACGTACACGCAGACGCGCGTCGGCGAGCACAAAGGCTTTGACTACAGCCGTACGATCAACCCGACGCGGTTGGCGTTAGAACGCCAGCTCGCCTCACTCGAGGGCGCTCGTTACGCAAGCGCGTTTTCGAGCGGCATGGCCGCGACTTCGGCCGTCATCAATCTCCTGTCCAGCGGCGACCACGTCGTCGTCGGCGACGATCTTTACGGGGGCACCTACCGGCTCTTCGAGCGCGTTTTTATGCGCTACGGCTTGGAGTTCACCTACGTCGACATGCGCGACTTGACGGCCGTGGCGGCCGCCGTCCAACCCAACACGAAGCTGTTCTGGATCGAGACGCCGAGCAACCCGCTGCTCAACATCGTCGACATTGCAGCGATCGCGGCGTTGCGGCGCCCGGACCAAGCCGTCGCCGTCGACAACACGTTCGCGACGCCCTACTTTCAACAACCGCTCTCGCTCGGCGCGCAGATCGTCGTCCATTCGACCACCAAATACGTCGGCGGCCACAGCGACGTCGTCGGCGGCGTGGCGATCACAAACGAAAGCGAACTCTTCGACCGCATCAAGTTCGCGCAGAATGCCGCCGGCGGCGTTCCGGGCCCGCACGACGCTTGGCTGACGATGCGCGGCGCCAAAACGCTGGCCGTACGCATGCGAGAGCACGCGCGCAACGCCGGCACGATCGCAGAGTTTCTCGAGTCGCGCGACGACGTCGAGCGCGTCTATTACCCGGGCCTGCGCTCTCACCCGCAGCACGATCTCGCTCGTCGTCAAATGAGCGGCTTCGGCGGTATGCTCTCGTTCACGCTCAAGGGTGGCGCACGGCGCGCGCTCGAATTCGCGGGGCGACTAACCTACTTCAGCCTCGCTGAGAGTCTGGGCGGAGTCGAGTCGCTGATCTGTCATCCCGCACGGATGACCCACGGCTCGATTCCGAAAGAAGTGCGCGACGCGCGCGGCGTCACCGACGAGCTGCTGCGCCTCTCGGTGGGCATTGAGGATGTCGACGACCTAATCGACGATCTGCGGCAGAACCTCGATGCTACGGCTGATAGGTCGGATATGCAACGGCCGTTACTTGCTTGAGAGTCTCCTTGGCCTGTTCGGAGGTCGTGTCGCCCATTCGCGTCGTTTCCTGTAGCACGACCCCGCGCTGACCGTCGGCCCAGACGACCGCATACTCCTTGCGAGCGTCGAAACCGCTTCCGTAGGCAACCTCCACGAATGTAGCCGGCATACCGTTGAGCAGCGTCATCGGCGTCTTGTTACGAATCAGCGAGCTCGAATCGCCGCCGTGTGTCTGGCTCTCGAACTGCGCTTCCCACTGGCTTGGTGAGCCCGTGTAGGACTCCATCTGAAGCTGGATCGTCCGGGCATCCTCTTCGCCGGGGCGGATCACCCACGTCGCGACCGGCTGGAGATCGGTGGTGAGCGAATCGAGACTGAAGGTGATGACGCGACCAACGAGCACCGCGTTCGTAGGCGCCGTGAAGTTCATCGCTGCGTCGGTGTACACGTGAGGATCGGGGGCAGGTGAGGCGGCCGCCGACTGCGCGAGGACGCGCCCGCCACTCATGGCGACCAACGCAACAAAGGTAAGAAAGAGTCTTTTCATTCCTGATCCAGTACGGCTGCAAGCGCCGGGAGCGAGATTTGATATCGGTATCCGACGTTGCGGTGGTCGTCGTCGAATTCCTCGTGCCGTACCTCCAGTCCCAGCGCGCGGATCCGCTCCGACACGACGCGGGCCCCGATATCGAGGTTGTACTCGTCGCGGCGGCCGCAATCCAGATAGCGGAGGCGAAGCCGCGCCAGCTGGTCGTAGTGGTTCGCCACGCGCTCGGCGGGGTCGAAAACGAGCCAGCGTGCGAAGACCTCATCGAGAAGCGCCCCGGTACCTCGCTCGAAGGGCAGGTCGAAATCGAACGCCAGCGCGCTACGCGGCGAGTACGCGGCAGCGTAGGCCAACATCTCCATCGTCGTGATTTCCGCGAAGCCCGGCTTCTGCTTAGCCTCGAACGCCGTCACGTACGCGGCAATATCGAAGTCGTGCGCTTCAAGCTGCCGGTGAGCCGTCGCAAACGCCGGGAAATGTGCGTAGCGAAAGTACGAATCGCCGCTATGCGAAGCGAAGGCTGCAAAGACGCCCGGATGCTCCATGACCAAGTGCATCGCGCCGAAGCCGCCCGACGACTTTCCGAGCACTGCTCGGCCGCCTTCGCGTGCGATGCTCCGATAGCTGCGATCGACGTGACCGACGACGTCGCGCACGGTGTAGGTCGCGTACGAGCCGTTATGGATCGAGTCGACGTACTGCGAGCCGCCGAGCCGGGTGAAACCGTCGACGATGACCACCAGCACCGGCGGCAGTTGTCCCAAGAGAATCATCCGATCGGCCCACTGGGCGACGTTGGTCTGCCAGGCGCGCGCCGAGACGAGCGCGGCAACGTCTCCGGTGTATCCGTGCAAGACGTAGAGAGCGGGATAGCGGCGCGAGCCTTCGGTATCGTAGCCCGGCGGGCGATAAACCGCAACGGGGCGCGTCGCGGGGTCTCCCAGCGGATTGCCGGCCAGCGCCGCGCTCTGCACGAAATCGATGCCGAGCGCGCCTTCCAACCCGAGAAGCCGCGAGAACGCGCGATCTTGCATAGCATTTTCCTTTCGTCGTACGAAGAGGTGCCGCCTCGCGCCCCGAAACGTGGCCGGTTATGAAGCGCGCGATCGATCTGCGTGGCGCGGTCTCGATCAACGTAATTACGATGATCGGTATCGGTCCGCTGGTGACGATCCCACTGGTCATCGCGGCGCTCGGGGGCCCGCTTGCGCTTGTGGGATGGATCGCCGGCGCGATCGTCGCGCTCTGCGATGGCTTGGTGTGGGCCGAGCTCTCTTCGCGCTATCCCGGATCCGGCGGCACGTACGTCTATCTTCGCAATGCGTTCGGCGCGGAGCGTCTCGGCCGTGCGCTCGCATTTCTCTTCAACTGGCAGTTCCTGCTCTATGCGCCGTGTCTCTTAGCCAGCGGTTATATCGGCTTCGCCAACTACGCCGCGTATTT
>DATAQH010000008.1:0-1820 GCA_036264815.1 Candidatus Cybelea sp. | reverse complement strand
GCAGCCGGCATTCGTCCCAGGGCGATGCGGTCCCCAATCCGCAACCCGGCTCGAGCGGCGTCGCGGTCAACGTCTGTCACGACCCCGGAAGGGTTGGCTCCGAATCCAAACGTCGCCCACGGGTGCCAGGGTAATAACATCTCGACGCCGGTCATCGCGACCGGGACCGCCGTCAATGCGATGATAACGGCTGCCCGCAGCAACGCTCGGGTCTTCATGGAGGGCACTTCTATGTAGGCTGCGCGGCCGCCCGCAGGCGTCGTTCACCTCGTGGCTGCGATTTGGCAATGTCCGCGAGGTAGCATCGCGGCATGAAGCTTCATCTGCTTTTTGTATGCACTCCCAAAGGCGTACGGGCCGCCGACGAGATGCTCCGCATCGCCAACAACCTGCAGCGTGGATAGCGTCGCCGCTCGCCGCGCCGGCGAGGTCTTCGAAGCGATGCTGCTCGCACCGGTCCTTCGTCCGCTCTGCGCCGGTGCCGGCCCGTTGGGTGACTACGAGCTCGATCTCATCGCAAACGAAATCGCGCGGTGCGACCGCGACGGGTTCGCCACGCTCGTCGCGGCGCGCTTGGAGGGGCACCGGTGACGGTTTGCACGCGTGACGAGCAAGTCGGCGCGCTGCTGCCCCTCGTGCGCCGCTTGGCACGGCGGCTCAAACGGCTTGTTCCAGCCTTCGATATGGACGATCTCGTCGGCGACGGTTCGCTCGGCCTATTACGCGCCGTCGATTCCTTCGATCCGCTTCGTGGGCCGCAACTCGAAGATTACGCCCGGCGTTTGATCGTCGGCGCGATGCTCAACGGCATTCGCCGAATGGATCCCGTCTCGGAGCGCTCGCGCCGAATCGTGCGCGACGGCGAGAATCAACGATACACGCTCGCGGCCGCGATCGGCGAGATTCCCAGCGCGGCCCAGACCGAACGGGAGTGTCCCGGATATCGCCGCGCGCTCGCCGCGGTCTACCGCGGGCAACCGCTCTCGCTCGACGCACCTCTGCCGGTTGGGGAGTCGTTGAGCGGCGACTGGAGCGTCGACCCGGCGCAGATCGTCGAGCGCCGCCTCGAACGCTCGCACCTCGCCGCGCTGATCGCGGGGCTGCCGAAGCGGCAGCGCGACGTCGTGCTGCTGCACTACTTTAAGGGTACGTCGCTGCGCTGCGTCGGCCGGCGCTTGGCGATCTCACCGCAGCGAGCATCGCAACTCCACCTGAGCGCGATTGCCAAGCTTAAGCGAGAAGCCTTTGCTGCGCCGCATTGAGCTCGACGAGAACCGGCCCGCACTTTCGGCCGGCGTCGAGACGAATCGTCCGGAGGCCGTGCCGGCCGTTGCCGAGGCGGAGCTCGAGGCTGAACTCCTGCCGCACGACCATCCACGCTGGGTAAAAGACGCCGTGGCGGTCTCACAGCGCGCTCGCGAACTCATCGCGAAGCTGCGCCCGGTGGTTATCAAGGTGCTTGCGTTTTGGGACCATCGCTTCCGTTCGATCATGGTAGGGGATCGGCGCGTGCAGGTCGATCCCAGCGGATGTTATCGAGCCTCGTAGCATCATGGACTGCTTCACGGTTCCTAGCGGTGCAGGTGGGCGGCGACGGCGATCGCGACCGTGGCGGCACCGATAAAGATGAAGTAGACGAGGCCTTGGGCGAGTATCAGTACGTCGCGAATTTCTCTGCGGTGAGATTGCATTGGGACTTCCTTTTTTGAAGCTGACCCGAGCATGGTCTCACGCGAAACTAAAGCGCACCGTAAGGGAGGCTGTGATTCGCATGAATTTTACTGCGCGCAGCTGCGAATTGCGGCCGACGTGACCGAAGG
>DATAQH010000378.1:0-7546 GCA_036264815.1 Candidatus Cybelea sp. | reverse complement strand
ATCCCGGCGAACGGAGTTCGACGCGAAGCGGTGGGCAATGGTACCGACCTTTCGGCGTGGCCGAAAGGCGGCCACACCACAGCTGCGCTAGGATGGTTCCACAATATCGCAGGTGTGAAGACGGAGCACAGCACCGGCCCTAACAGCGGCGAAGATGAGTATACCCTTCAGCTCAACACGAATCCATTCGTTGGGGGCTGCGCCTACTACGGTTCCCCGAATCCAAACTGTGAAGGCTGGGAGCAGTTTGTCTTTTGGAACCAAGGTAATACGTCAGGGTATGACGGATCGTTATTCATCCAGTACTGGCTGATTGACTATGCACCGTGCGGAAGCTCAACATGCACTGACACCTGCCCTAGTGGCTGGCAAGGCTTTCATCGTGGATCTTCAAAGAATCCCGAGGACTGCTTTAGAAACGCCAGCAACTCCCAGGATGTGCAATCTTATTCGATCGTTAACGGGCTCAAGTACTTCCGTCTAGGCGGCGCTTCTGTCAGGAAATCCGGCTATTCGGATTATATTACCCTCGCCGTTACTGGCGGCCCGTCGGCTCAACTATACAAGGTATACGGCGACAACGTGTTTCCTCTCCTCTCCAATTACTGGACTGGAACGGAGTTCAACGTCTTCGGAGCCCCCGGTGGTGGAGAAGCCGTCTTCAACGCTAAATCGACGATCGGTGTGCGCACTGCGATCACCACAATCAACGGAGAGGATAATCCGCCGCTTTGTGTTGGGCCGCCCGGCGGGGGCTTCACAGGCGAGACAAACAACCTCAATATCGGGCCCGTTGGTAGCAAGTGGCCGATAAGGAATTGGCCGGCGATCGTATTCTCCGAAACCAACGTCACCAAAAGCCCGAAGCCAGGGTGTACACCGATAGGGGGGCTGTAAAACTAAGCTTATTGACGGGGACCGCGTGACGCGGTCCCCGTCAGCCTCTCACCGGCCGGAGAGCGCGTTTTGCGCGGCCGTATGACCTGAGGGCCAGGTCCTGTCGTTTACAAGTCAGGCATAACAAGCTCCGAGCCGGATTGTTCAGGAGTCTTGCCATTTGGCTGCAATCTCCCGAACATCCGCGTCGCCGACATTCAGGCGTGCTATGAACTGTGGAAAGCCGAGGCGCGGAGTTCACCAGCGAACCGAAGGACGAGACGGCGAGACGCGCTGCTACATCCGCGGGTCGGACGGCTAGCGCCATCAGAACCGGCAGCCGCAGTTAGGGCGTCAACTCAAAGACCGTTCCACAGCCAGCGCCGTCGTCGCAGACCTGCGGATCCTTGCCGCCTCCAGCGTTGCATATCCTTCGAGGACGGCCGCGCGCCCAATATCGCCGGGCGTCGCGCAGACGACGGCAATCTGCTCGATCGTACGACCGCGCGCGTACTCCACCTCTGCGATCAAAGTCTTCGTGTTCGATAAAGACCTCGCCGTTTAAACGACTCCCCGCCGCCACCAACGAGAAACGCCTGTCGAAATGACAGGCGTTTGGCTTGGGCGAGCAACGCCCAAGAGGTCAGCCATTCCCGTGCGGCGTAATCCTTACGCCCCCAGGTTCAGAGCGCTTACGAAAGGTCGATGCATTGATTCTTCCACGACTAACCGCCGTTGCGGTTCTTTCGGCGGTATTATCAGCGTGTTCCAGCTCGACGCCGTCGTTGCCGGCAGCTGGAACGAGCGTGAATCCCGCAGGCGGCACTCCCAGCAGTTTGGCGTCCTGGCGCGATTCGCTTGCGCAAAACAAACTGCCGGCGGCGGGATGCTTTAAAGCAATATACCCGTCCACTCAGTGGCAGCAGATCGCTTGTGCGAAGCCGCCACGTACTTGGTACCCGGTTCCGCGTGCGCGACACCCGAAACTAGGGCAGACCGTGGGCGACGGAAACGACTTTACGGCCGACACAACTCCGCACCTGATTTCAACGTCGATCGGCGCGTTCCCGAAAGTTAAAGGCGTGCAGACCGTACAAAGCGGGGGAAGCCTGGACTCTTACTCGCTACAGCTAAACTCGAATTTCTTCACAACGGCCGCGTGCGGGTCCCTCCAGGATTGCGTCGGCTGGTCACAGTTCGTCTATTCAAATCCTCCAGGCTCGGGCCAAGGCGCGCTCTTCATTCAGGATTGGCTGGTGGCCACGAATCCATCCGGCTTTAGCAGTTGCCCGCCAAACAAAGGCTGGGAAAACCTCGGTATCGGCTGCGTGCAGAACAGCCCATATGGCGTAAATCTTCCCAACGTCAATATCACAGAGCTAGGCAGCGTAATCGAGACCGGGGATGCGGATTCAACCGGAGACAGCATCTACATGGCTGTTGGGACTACGGAATACGGCATGAAAAACGTGCAAGGCGACGGTATCACGGACCTGTCGCAGCACTGGGAAGGCGCCGAGTTCAACGTCATCGGTAACGGCGGCGGAGATCAAGCGATTTTCAATTCGGGTTCGAAGATTACCGTGAATATCCAAGCGGACGACGGCGTCAAGAAAAAACCCGCCTGTCCGGCGAACAGCGGCACGACCGGCGAAACGAACAACCTATTCTTCGCGAAAGCGCCCGCGACGGCACCGAAGTTACGGTATCCCTCGATCGAGTTCACGATGAGCTCGAAAGAAGGCGCCAAAGCGACCTGCGACACCCAGCGAGGAACGTAGGTCTAGCCGCTTCTTTCGCGCGATTACCGAGGAGGCCGGTGTATCGAACGCCGGCCTCCATCGCGTTTATAGCCTTAGATAGACGCGCCATGCTGGTACGGGCACCTACTTCGGTGGGGTCACCGCAAGCTTAGCGACGCGCTGTACGAAGGTAAGATCCGAAAAATAGCAGCCGTAGGCGCAACGAATCTGACTGGGCACTTTCGTTTCCTACGGCGAAGCACTCGACATGGCAAGACGTCCGATAGATCCGCCTCAATTCCAGCGTCAGATCGCCTGGTTTGCTGGAAGACGCTTGGTTGTTGCCGCCGCCTTGGCGATCGTTGCCCTTCCCGCTGCCGCACAAACTACGACGCCAGCGGCGCAGACCATAATGACCGCGCTGCACTGGCGGAACGTCGGCCCCGGAATCGGCGGACGCTCCGTAGCGGTCGATGCTGTACCCGGAACTCCATTCACGTTTTATTTCGGCGGCGTCGACGGCGGGGTCTGGCGCTCTACGAACTACGGCCTAACCTGGACGAACATCACGGACGGCCAACTCAACGCTTCCAACAGCATCGGCGCTCTGGCCGTCGCGCCTTCGGATCGCAAGACCATCTACATCGGTACCGGCGAGGCGGACATTCGCAACACGTTCGTTACCGGCGACGGCATCTATAAGACGAGCGACGCGGGCAAGACCTGGCACTATGCAGGCCTGAAGGATACTCATACGATGGCAAAGATCGTCGTCGATCCGCACGATGCGAACCTCGTCTACGCCGCCTCAATGGGGCACGTCTATGCCAAGAACGCGGAGCGCGGGATATTCAAATCGACTGACGGCGGCTCGCACTGGAGCAAAGTGCTCTACGTCGACGACGCGACCGGCGCGACCGACCTCGTCATGGATCCGTCGCATCCCAAGACGCTCTACGCCGCGATGTGGCAGGCCTACCGTACGCCGTATTCGCTAAACTCCGGAGGTCCGGGCAGCGGTCTCTACAAGACGACCGACGGCGGGAGTCACTGGGCGAAAATCTCTACGAATCCTGGTTTCGCCACCGGCGTGCTCGGCCACATCGGCGTGAGCGTTGCGGCGAGCGACCCGAAAATCGTCTACGCCATCGTGCAGGCGCGCAATGGCGGCATTTTCCGCTCGGAGGACGGGGGCGCCCACTGGAAGCTCGTCAATGACAGCATGGAGATGCGGCAGCGCGCCTTCTATTACATGACGATCTACGCAGACCCGACCGACCCCAACAGGATCTACGTGCCCAACGCCCGCTTTTTCGTTTCGCACGACGGCGGCAAACACTTCAGCCTTTTGCGTCCGCCGCACGGGGACAATCACGTCGTCTGGATCGATCCGCGCGATCCGCGAATCATTCTCGAGGGCAACGACGGCGGCGCGACCGTCTCCACCGATCGCGGAGAAACGTGGAGCGGCGAACACAATCAGCTGACCGCGCAGTTCTATCACGTCGCGCTCGATGAAGCGTTTCCATTCAACATCTACGGCGCGCAGCAGGACGAAGGCTCGTTTGAAGGACCGAGCGCGTCATCGTCCGGCACGATCCTCACCACCGATTGGAAGCGCACGGCGCTGGGCGAAAGCACGTTCATCGCGCCGCAGCCGGGAAATACGCACATCGACTACGGCAGCGGCTACTTCAGCATCATGATGCGTCACGATGCCGTTACGGACGAGTATAACAGCGTCAGTCCCTATCCGCTTTACCGCGAAGGCGCGAGTTCGGGCGAGTTGGAGTACCGTCTCGCATGGACGCACCCGATTCTCTTCTCGCCGGTCAATCGGAAAGAACTGCTCGTCGGAGCACAATACGTACTCAGCAGCACCGACTACGGTCAGACGTGGAAGAAGATCAGCCCCGATCTAACGCGCAACGATGCGAAAAGCGAAGCGGCGAGCGGCGGTCCGATAGACAACGACGCATCGAGTGCTGAGGTCTATCCGAACGTTTCCGCGCTCGCGGTCTCACCGCTCGACGGCGACGAGCTATGGGCGGGATCGGTCGACGGCCTCGTCCATCTGACCACCAATCACGGAGCGACGTGGACCGTGATTACACCCCCGGCGCTACCTCAGTGGGCAGAGATCACCTCGATCGAGCCGTCGCATATTGACAAGGCCACTGCATATCTAACGGCATCGCGCTACCAGTACGACGACTTCCATCCGTTTATCTACAAAACGACGGACTTCGGCAAGACGTGGACGTCGCTGAGCGCCGGCCTCCCTTCCGACCAGTATCTTTACACGGTCCGCCAGGATCCCGCCGCGCCGAATTTATTCTTTCTCACAACGAAGAGGACCGTTTTCGTAAGCTTCGACGGGGCCGCCCGCTGGCAACCGCTGACACTCAATCTGCCAAACGTCCAGGTGCGCGACGTTGCGATCGACGCTCGCGAAGGCCAGATCGTCATTGCTACACACGGCCGCTCGATGTGGGTACTCGGCAACCTCTCGTTGCTCGAGCAGCTCACGAGGCCGGCATCTGCCAATGCAGATGGCGCGGTCCTCTATGCACCGCAGCGCGCGTGGCTCACGCACGCGTACGGCACCCCCGCGTTCGGCGGCGCTCCAAATGCTTCGGGCAACGGTGAAAATCCGCCGTTCGGTGCGTCGGTGGTCTTTTACGTACCACGCTCCTACGACGGAAAAACACCGGTCTCGCTGACGTTTAAAGACAGCGCCGGAAATGTCGTCCGTTCCTTCGCGCTTCGCCTGAAGAGTCACGTGAAGCCCGAAGCGCCGAGCGAGCGCTACCACCCCACCGAAGATCGGGCACGCGCATACGTGCGTCTCACCGGGATCGCGCCTGGAATGAATGTCTTCCAATGGGATCTTCGATACCCTGACGCAACCGAGGTCACGGGGTTCGAACCATCGGGTTCCGGCGGCGGTCTGGAGGATTCGCTCCTGGGCCCGCAGATCGTGCCTGGAAACTACACCGTCACGCTCCGGTACGGCGACGCCCAGATGTCGCAACCGCTCGAACTCGCGCTCGATCCGCGAAGCACCGCAACGGCGCAGGATTTAGCGGCGAGGCGCGATCTCGGCTTGAAGATTCACACGCTGCAAGACCAGCTCGATAGCGCCGTCAATGCCGCGATTGCAGCGCGTGCAAAGGTTGGCGCGTCCGGCGCGGCTGCAGCGCAACTCGATGCGGCGATCGGTGCTGTCGTGGACACCGAGCATCCGCAGGCCGACGAAGGGGCGTTGCTCTACGAATCGAGATTGCGCAACTTCATTGCCTACCTCAACGCCGAGGTCGACACCGGATACGTCCGGCCGACGGCCGCGCAGTACGCGGTTTTTGACAAACTGAGCGCCGACGCGGCGAGCGCCGAGGCGAAGCTCAAGGCCGCGATCGCCGCCGCGCGCTAAATGAAACCACGCCGTGCAACGGCGTTTAGCCGGTTTTCGATAAAACGATCGAGCTGTGCGGGTAATCTATAACGACTTCGAAGTTGCTTAAGAAATTGTAGCCGAGGATTCCATCGAGCGGCTCGCCGAGGGCTCGAGAGACGCGGCCGGTCGCGTTCGTTACGACAACGTCGAGCGGGCCGGCACGGTCGTCGCCGAGGCGAATCGACTCAACACGTGCTGCTTGCGCTTGGATCGTTCCGCCGGCACCCGTAGCGGCCCGGATCGCCATTTGACGCAAGCCGAGCCTCAAGGCCGCTTCGTCTGAAAGCGTCGTCGTGGAAGCGCCGGTGTCCAGGGCCAACTGAAAGGGTCCGTTTTCGTTGATAAAGGCCTCGACGACGATGAGCGGTTTCTCGGGCTTTCCGAGCCTGAAGGGTAGTGACTTTCGCCGGCCGTCGGCACCGCTGCCGGTGCTGCCCGAAAAAGTGACGATCCGACGCCGATAGCCGATCGTTACGCAGAATCGCTGCAGAAACTCGTAGCCGACCGCGCCGTCGATCTGTGCGCCGACTACGGCTCCAATTCTGAGCAGCTCGTCGGTAATGCCTATGCGCGAATCGCGAACGCTGATGTCGCCGACGCAAAACGTCTCGGCAGTTCCGAGGCCGAGCGTAACTGCGCCGGCGGCGCCCGTGCCGCAGCGCACTTCGGCTTTTTCGATTCCGGTTATCGCCGCAAGCCGCGTCGTGATCAAATTCAATCCCGCACCAGTGTCGAGAACGAACGAGAAGGGGCCGCGACCATTCACCTCAGCCGGCAGGAGGATCAGAGGTTGCGTTTCCCCGCAGAGCCGGAAAGGGACCTGCGATCTTTTAAAGACTCGCGTCACTTCCGACGTTTTTTTAGCGACTTCACGATCGCATCGCCGAGCCGCGTACGAATCTTCTTTATCTCGGCACTATGCCGCGCCGCGTGCGACAGAATTTCTTCGTTCGCATCGATTCCGGTGCCGATGAGGAATGCAGCCGCTTCCGAACGACTCCCGAAAAGGCCGCCTCGACGAGCCGATCGAGGTGCGCGACCGCGTCGTCGCTCACCCGAATCATCACGACGTTCCCGCGCTTCTCATCTGCACCGGTGTACCGGCAGAGTAACTCCGCAAGCTCGGGAATCGCCGATGCGTGGCGCACGTCAAGTGCAAGGCGCGCGAACTCCGAGCCTCATGGCGCCCCAGGTCATCCGAGGCGCCGCGCTAGCTCCTCCAGCTGAGAACGATCTGGCCGTTGCCCGGCGGCGCACCTCCGGCGCGATCGGCGCGGTGAGTCGCTCCCGGCTCGATGTACGAAGAACCGCCGGCTCCTCCGCCGCCGCCGTAGCTGAACGAGTAGCAGTATCCGCCGCCACCGCCGCCACCCCCACCGAAGTAACCGCCGCCTGCCCCGCCGCCCCCCGAACCGCAAAATCCGCCTCCGCCGGAACCGCCTCTGCCAAGCGAACCCTGGGCGCCGGCTGT
>DATAQH010000367.1:0-2166 GCA_036264815.1 Candidatus Cybelea sp. | reverse complement strand
CTTCATTGGGGAAGATATGCCGAAGCGATCGCCTTGATGTCGAACATTCTCGAGACGAGTCCGGCGTTCTATATCGCGCGCCGGTATCGCGCGCAAGCCTACCTGCTCGACACCCAGCCGGAAAAGGCGATCGGGGATCTGGAGCTTCTGCCGCAAGAGCAAAGCGAAGACCCGAGTTTTCGTCTGCCGATGCTCGGCCGCGCCTATGCCGATGCGGGAGAGAGCCGGCGAGCCGCAGAGGTTTTCGGCGTACTGGAGAGCCTCGCCCAGACGGAATACGTCGTCTGCTGGAATCTGGCCATCGTGGCCTGCAGTTTGCGGCGTTACGCCGATGCTCTCTCGTATCTCGAGACGGCCTGCGAGCGGCACGAGTCGACACTAGCATTCTTGAAGAGCCTGCCGTGGTTCGCCGCGATTGCGGGTGACGCGCGCTTTAAGCGCGTCGCGCAACGCGTCGAGGCGGGCTCACCCGACCAAAAAGCGTAACGGTTTGGCGCGCGCCTGCGCGTGCCGCTCGACTTCATGCAACGCCTCATCGAGGCGGTATTGCACCTTCGAACGTTCGCCGAAACCCACGACGGCCTGCATGACGGTACCGATCAGCTCCGAAGCGCTCGCGGCGAAGTAGCCGAGGGCCTGCGCAAACGCCGGAGCTTCGTCGATGAGGGCGGCCGCGGCATCGGACGCCTCGGGCGGTCGGGCGGCCGCGTCGAGCAGCCTGCGGACCAGCTCTCGCAGGAAAACGTCCGCGGCGTGCACCTCGCTGCGGCCGTCGTCGCGCAACGGCGGTATCGACGCGATCAAGCCGTCGTACAGCATGTCGACGAAATCGGCGGGGGCCGTCGCGAGTCTCAACGTCGTGACGAGTGGCGCCGCCTCCAGCGCAAAGAGATCGAGCACGACGGAACGGTCGCGCGCCGGCATTGCCAGAGCGAGCGCGCGCAGATACCACGTTCGGCGCTCCTTGCCGCCAAGCAGCGCGCCGATGGTCGCGGCCGCTCGCGCCGCGAGCGTTTGGTAGCCGCGGGCGCTTGCTATTCGGAAGGAATCCCGCGCGAGACTCTTCGCGCGCGCCGCATCGCCGGCCATCGCGATATGGCGCGCGAACTCGATGTCGAGCGCGATGCGATCCCACGCAGGGGCGGTGAGCAGCCCGGCATCGTTCGGAGCCGTCCACGGTAGGCCGAGGCGCAGGCGCGCGCGCGCGACGAGTGTTTGGCACTTGTACGCATTGAAGTGCCGCGCGCGCAAAACCAAGTATGCGGCCGACGCAAAACGCTCCGCCAACGCGTCGTCGCCCTGCGCGAACGCGAGCTCGCCGCGCAGCATGCTCGCGCAGACCGGCTCGAGCGCCGCGAAGGTCGCAGCGCCTTTTCGATCGATCGCGTCGAGCTGGGCGCCGGCTTCTTGCAGAGACCCCCGGCGAAGCGACGACTCCGCTTGCGCGAGCAGCGCCCGCAAAAGCCACGACGGACGTTCGCCGGCGAGGCGCTTCAGATTGCGCGCGACGGCCTCGAGCGCGCGCGCATTACCGCCGTGGCGCGCTCGCAGCAGGGCGAGCGTCTCCAACTCGAAGCGAGTTTCCGTGCTGTCCGCGGGGACGAAGGCGAGCTGCGACTGCAGGCTTGGAACGGCGTCGAGTCCGGCGATCTGCCGCGCCTGCGCGGCGAAGACGGCGTAGAGCGCCGGATCGACGTAGTGCTCGAGATCGGTAAGCCGCTCGTCAAAGGCGCCCATCTCGACACGCTCGCGAATCGCCAGCGAAAACAGTTCGCCGATTGCGTCGAGCGGCTGCAGGACCGAGCCGGTCTCTTCGGGAGGTGCCGCAGGCGCCGGCCCTCCGACGATTTGCCGTATGTGCGCGGCCAAAATCGTCACCGCCTTCGCGCGCCGCCGGAGCAGATGGCGTCGCGATACGCGGAGTGCGTCTGGCAGCTCCGATTCGGGCGTTCCCTCCACCGGGGCGTGCAGTAGCGCGCGCAATCGCGACTCTCCCGAGCGCTGCGCAAACGCGCCGTCGATCGCCCGGATCAGCGCGTGCTTTGCGTTCGGGGTGCCGGTTGCATGACAGAGCGCTTGTGCCAGCGCGCTCGTGGCCAAAAAGAACGGGTCGCCGGAGCGGCGCAACAATCGCCGGACCTCGGCTTCGAAGCGGGGCTGAGGCGC
>DATAQH010000346.1:0-2676 GCA_036264815.1 Candidatus Cybelea sp. | reverse complement strand
GCCCTCAACGGTATCGATCCGTGCGGAGTCTCGATCGCGGGGGTGCCTTCCCACACGATAAACAGCTCCTCTTCGGCGGTGTGCCAGTGGGTCGGGCAGAAGACGCCCCCCGGCCCGATGCGTGTCGTCCAATAGCCGAGTTTCTCCGCTCCGAGGCGAAAGCCGATTTCGGCCAGATCCGTGGTGTAGTTCGCCGGACCCGTCTCGGTTCGCAAGTACAACTCGTCGAGGTTGACGCGGTTTACCGCAGCCCCGCCGCGCCGTTCCAAGCACGCGTTGATCGCCTCGTACGCCCGCCCGAAAATCGGCGCGCCATCGCCGACCAGCAGATTGAGCGGGAACACCTCGCGCAGCCGGCAGAGCGAACGCGCCGCGCGAACCGGATCGATAAGTTTCTCGTCGGGCATCATTCGAAGCGAGCCGACCGGGTCGCCCCATAGTGCGTCTCCAACGATGACCGTGCGCGTCGCAGGGAGGTGCAAGGCAAACTCGCCCGCCGTTTTGAGGCCCTCGAGCGCGATAACGCGTGCCGGCCCGATTTCGTCACCGTCGCGCAGAATGCGGTCGGGCGGACGAGAGAGTTCGTTCGCGTCCGCCGCGCCGGCGGCGATCCGCGCGCCGAAATGCGCTGCCAACTCGCTCGACGCCCGCTCGTGGTCGCGGTTGGTAACGACGACCCAGGCTACTCCGCCGGCGCCGAGCATTCCATCGAAATCCGGCTCATCGGCCGGCAACGGGTCGATCAGCAGATTCTCCGAGCCGCCTTCCACGAAGTAGGAATTGAAAAACATGCTGCGCTCGGGTTGCCAGCGAGAGTACATCGCGATGCCCGCGATTGACGTTGGCTGCACGTGCGCTCCTTCCCGTTTACGGCTTGTTTCGCAGCTGGCGCAGGACGTACTGAAGAATTCCGCCGTGCCGGTAATACTCGGCTTCGTTGGGCGTGTCGATACGAACTCGAACGTCAAACTCGATCGACTTGCCGCTCTTGGGATCGGTTGCCTTAACGTGCGCGCGCATCTGCGGTTCGATGCCGCCGGCGAGGCCGTCGATCTCGAAAACCTCTTCACCGGTGAGCGCATAAGTCGAACGATCCGCTTCGTCGACGTATTCGAGCGGCAGGACGCCCATGCCGATCAAGTTGCTGCGGTGAATGCGTTCGAACGACTCGGCGATTACCGCTTTGATTCCAAGTAGGTACGGGCCCTTCGCGGCCCAGTCGCGCGACGAGCCGGAGCCGTACTCTTTTCCGGCTAAGACGATCAGCGGCGTGCCGTCCGCCCGGTAACGCATCGCCGCGTCGAAGATCGACATCCGCTCGCCCGACGGCAGATATTGCGTGACGCCGCCTTCTACCCCATCGGCGAGCGCATTGCGCAGGCGCACGTTGGCGAACGTTCCGCGCACCATGACCTCGTGATTGCCGCGCCGCGCGCCGTACGAATTGAAATCCGCCGCTTCGATACCATGCTCCAAAAGATACTTCGCCGCGGGGCTGATCTTGGATATGCTGCCGGCCGGCGAGATGTGATCGGTCGTGACCGAATCGCCGAGCACGGCAATTGCGCGCGCGCCGCGAATATCTTCCAACGGCGCCGGGCGCTCGGGCATTCCCTCGAAATACGGCGGCTTCTTGATATACTCCGATCTGGGATCCCATTCGTAGCGCTCGCTGCCGTCGACCCGCAGCTCTCGCCAGTTCTCGTCGCCGTCGAAGACGTGCGCATACTCGGCCGAGAACATCTCCTCGCCGATCGCCTTGGCCATCGTCGCCGAGATCTCGTCGTCGCTCGGCCAAATCTCGGCAAGATAAACGGCGCGTCCGTCGGCGCCGATGCCGAGCGGCTCGCTCGTCAGATCGAGATCGATGCGACCCGCGAGCGCATAGGCAACGACCAGCGGCGGCGAGGCTAAGTAGTTTGCCAGAACCTGCGCGTGGATGCGTCCCTCGAAGTTCCGATTCCCCGAAAGCACCGCCGCTACGATCAAGTCGCGATCGGCAACTGCCTCCGCCACATCGGTCGGCAGCGGCCCCGAGTTTCCGATGCAGGTCGTGCAGCCGTAGCCGACGAGATTAAAGCCAAGGCGATCGAGGTACTCGCGCAGTCCGGCTTTGTTAAGGTAGTCCGTGACGACTTTTGAGCCGGGCGCCAATGAAGTTTTCACCCACGGCTGCACCGAAAGACCGCGTTTCACAGCATTTCGCGCGAGCAAGCCGGCTCCGATGAGGACCGACGGATTCGATGTATTCGTGCAGCTGGTGATCGCGGCGATCACGACGGCGCCGTCATAGATATCCATCGCCGTCTGCGCGATCGTCGCCGTTCCGCCTCCGCCCTCATCTTCGAAACGCGCGATCGCACCGTTGCGCTCCCGCGAGGCGATCCATTCTTTCGTCGCTTCGGCAAAGTTGCGCTTGACGTCGCGTAACGGGACACGATCCTGCGGCCGGCTTGGCCCGGCGAGGCTCGGTTCGACTGAACCGAGGTCGAGCGTAAGCGTATCGGCAAACTCGGGATCCGGCGTCGCGTCGGTGCGGAAGAGGCCCTGCGCCGCAGCGTAGGCTTCCACGAGATCGATTTGCGCCTGCGAGCGGCCGGTGAGACGCAGGTACTCCAGCGTACGTTCGTCGACCGGAAAGATTGCCACCGTCGAACCGAACTCCGGCGACATGTT
>DATAQH010000342.1:0-4526 GCA_036264815.1 Candidatus Cybelea sp. | reverse complement strand
CGCTGCTGCCGCCGGGACCGGTCGTCGTCGTGTTCGTGTACCCATTCTCGACGTCGAAGTGTCCGGTGCGCACCGTGCAGACGCCGGTCGTCACCGAGGGCCGGTTGACGATCGAGAGCAGCGAGCCGCACGGATCGCTGGGCCCGCTCGGGGTGGGTGAGGGCGCGGGCGACGGCGCCGGCTGTCCAAGCGCGCCGCCGGCGGTTGCGGCGACGGAGCACATAAAGGCCGCGGCGGCAACAAGTCGTGCAGAGACCATAGCGGCAAGTATACAAGGTGCGCACCGGCGCCGCAAACCATCCGTTCGGATCATCCATTCGGCGGATGGCGCGAGCTGCGTTCGCCGGATATCGTAGAGGCATGCTGCTCGAGGTGGGGATCGTCGTTCTTTCAATCGTGTGTTTTGTCGCCCTCGACCTCTACGTCGCCGCATGCGAAAGGGTCTAGGCTTTCGATGCTGTTCGACGACGTGCTTGGGCTTGCGGTGACGGTCGCCGCGCTCGCCTACCTGATCTTCGCGATGCTGCGGCCGGAGAAGTTTTGACGGGCATCGGCTGGCTCCAGGCCATCGTATTCTTCCTCATCGTGCTCGCGGTCACAAAACCACTGGGTTCGTACATGGCGCGCGTCTTCAGCGGCGAGCGAACGTGGCTCTCGGGCTTCTTGAGGCCGCTCGAGCGGATGATCTATCGGGCCTGCGGGATTCGCGAAGATGCGGAGATGACGTGGTATGCCTACGCGCTCTCGATGCTGGTCTTCTCGGTGCTGGGGTTCGCGTATCTCTACCTACTGCTGCGTACGCAAAAGTGGCTGCCGTTCAATCCCCAGCACGTCGATAACATGGCTCCGGACCTTGCCTGGAACACGGCCGTCAGCTTCACGACCAACACGAACTGGCAGTTCTACTCCGGCGAGCAGGCGATGAGCTACCTTTCGCAGATGGCCGGCTTGGCTTGGCACAACTTTGCCTCCGCGGCGGTCGGAGTTGCGATCGCGGTCGCGGTCGTGCGCGGCCTCGCGCGGACGTCGGTGAAGACGCTCGGAAACTTCTGGGTAGACCTCACGCGCTGTTCGCTTTACGTGCTTCTGCCGATCTCGGTCGTGGTCGGGCTCTTCCTAGTCTGGCAAGGAATGCCTCAGAATTTCCACGCCTACGCGACGGTGCATTCGATCGAAGGCTTCACGCAGTCGATCACCGGCGGCCCGATGGCTTCGCAAGAGGCGATCAAGGACCTCGGAACCAACGGCGGCGGTTTTGTCAACGCCAACTCCGCCTCACCCAACGAAAATCCGACGCCGCTCACCAACCTCGTCGAGATGCTCTTGATTTTCGCGCTCGGCGCCGGTCTGACGTACATGTATGGGAAGATGGTCAAGGACACGCGTCAAGGCTGGGCGATCTTCAGCGCGATGGCGATCCTGTTCTTCGCGGGATTCACGGTAGCGTACTGGGCTGAGGCCGCGGGCAACCCGATCGTCCATCAGCTTGGCGTCGCCGGCGGCAACATGGAAGGCAAGGAGTGCCGCTTTGGAACGGCCGCGTCGGCCCTTTTCGCGACCGTCACGACCGACACGTCGTGCGGCGCGGTCGACTCGATGCACGATTCATTCATGCCGCTCGGCGGCCTCGTTCCTCTGGTGGACATGCAGCTCGGGGAAGTCGTCTTCGGCGGCGTCGGCAGCGGACTCTACGGGATGATCGTCTTCGTCGTGCTGACGGTCTTCATTGCCGGCTTGATGGTCGGGCGTACGCCCGAGTATCTCGGGAAGAAGATCGAGCGGCGCGAGGTGCAGTTCGCAATCCTCGCCGCGCTCGTCACGCCGGTGCTATGCCTCGTACCGACGGCGATCGCGGCCGTGCTGCCGGCCGGCCTCGCGACGCTCAACAACGCGGGGCCGCACGGCTTTTCGGAGATTCTGTACGCATTCACATCGACCAATGCGAACAACGGCTCGGCGTTTGCGGGGCTCGGACCGAATCTCTTCTACAATCTGCTGACCGGCGTCAATATGATGTTCGGCCGGTTTGCGGTTGCGATTCCGGCGCTCGCACTGGCCGGCTCACTCGCGGGAAAGCGAGCGATACCCGAAGGCCCCGGTACGTTCACGACGCATTCGGGAATCTTCGTGGCGCTGCTCATCGGCGTGATCGTGATCGTCGGCGCGCTGACCTTTCTTCCGGCCGACTCGCTCGGCCCGGTCGTCGAGCAGCTGCTGCTGCAACAAGGGAAGACGTACTGATGCTCAGTCAGCGCCGCTTGGAACGGCGTCCGAAAGCGCTCTCGCTCTTCGATCGCGGCATCCTGACGCGCGCGCTGCGCGATTCTTTCAAGAAGCTCGATCCGCGTTGGCAGGCGCGAAACCCGGTGATGTTCCTCGTCGAGGTCGGAGCGGCGGCGACGACGATCTTCTTCGTGCGGGATCTGGCGGCGCACGCGGCGATCGTCGGATTCGACTTCGCGATCGCGGCGTGGCTGTGGTTCACGGTGCTCTTTGCTAACTTTGCCGAAGCAGTGGCCGAGGGCCGCGGCAAGGCACAAGCCGAGGCTCTCCGCCGCACCAAATCCGACACGTACGCACGCCGGTTGAAGGACGAGGGACGCGAGGAGCGGGTCGCGAGCACCGAGCTGCGCAAGGGCGACCGTTACGTCGTTGAGGCAGGCGATATCGTCCCCGCCGACGGCGACGTGCTCGAGGGCGCGGCGACGGTCGACGAGTCGGCCATTACCGGCGAGTCGGCGCCGGTGATTCGGGAATCGGGCGGCGACCGCAGCGCGGTCACGGGCGGAACGCGCGTGCTCTCCGATCGCATCGTCGTTCGTGTGACTGCGAACCCCGGCGAGAGTTTTCTCGACCGTATGATCGGGCTCGTCGAAGGGGCACAGCGGCAGAAAACACCCAACGAAATCGCCCTCTCCATCCTGCTTGCCGGTCTGACGATCATCTTTCTGATCGCAGTCGCGACGCTTGCCCCGTTCTCAGTGTACGCGGGCTTGCATCAGAGCGTCACCGTGCTCATCGCGCTGCTCGTCTGTCTGATTCCGACGACGATCGGCGGCCTGCTCTCCGCGATTGGCATCGCCGGAATGGATCGTGTGATGCAGCGTAACGTGCTCGCGATGAGCGGCCGCGCCGTGGAGGCAGCCGGCGACGTCGACACGCTGCTGCTCGATAAGACGGGAACGATCACACTTGGAAATCGGCAGGCCGTACAGATCGTCGCGGCGCCGGGAATCGACCCGAAGGACGCGGCGCGGATCGCATACCTATCGTCGCTCGCCGACGAGACGCCGGAAGGGCGCTCGATCGTCGCCCTCGCGCAGCAGGCCGGTTCCTCGAATGGCAGCGCGCCGGCAGACTCGACGTTCGTTCCGTTCAGCGCCTATACGCGAATGAGCGGCCTCGATCTCTCCGACGGTGTGAAGATTCGCAAGGGGGCGCCGGATTCGGTGCTGGCTTGGATCGGCGACGCGGGGGGCTCGACGACGACCGAACTGCTGCCCCAGATCGAGCAGATCGCGCGAAGCGGCGGCACGCCGCTGCTGCTGGCACGCAATACGCTGATCGTCGGTGTGATCTATCTCAAAGACATTCTCAAACCGAACATGACCGAACGCTTCGGTCGCTTGCGCGCGATGGGAATCCGCACGGTCATGATTACCGGCGACAACCCTCTGACCGCGGCGACGATCGCGAAAGAGGCCGGCGTCGATGATTTTCTCGCCGAAGCGACGCCGGAAACGAAGATGGATCTGATCAAGCGCGAGCAGCAGTCGGGGCGGCTCGTCGCCATGACCGGCGACGGCACGAACGACGCGCCTGCGCTGGCGCAATCGGACGTCGGCGTCGCGATGAATTCCGGGACCCAGGCGGCCAAAGAGGCCGCGAACATGGTCGATCTCGACTCGGATCCGACCAAGCTCATCGAGATCGTCGAGATCGGCAAACAGCTGCTGATGACGCGCGGGGCGCTAACGACCTTCTCGATCGCCAACGACGTCGCGAAGTACTTTGCGATTCTTCCGGCGATGTTTGCGGTTGCATACCCGGCGATGGCGGTCCTCAACGTCATGCGGCTGACGACGCCGCAGAGCGCGATCCTTTCGGCAGTCGTCTTCAATGCGCTGATCATCGCCGCGCTGATTCCGCTCGCACTGCGCGGCGTGCGGTACCAGCCGAAGGGCGCGAACCGCGTGCTGTTCGAGAACGCGATGCTCTACGGCGTCGGCGGCATCGTCGTTCCATTCATCGGCATCAAGGTCATCGACATGATTCTCACCGCGCTCCACCTTACGTAGGCCTAAAGATGATTAAAGAACTCGGCACAGCCTTTCGCGTAACGGTCATTTCGATCGTGAGTTTTGGGCTCATCTATCCGCTCGCGATGACGCTCGTCGCTCAGCTGCTCTTTCCGCGACAGGCGAACGGTTCGCTGATCGCCGTCAACGGCAAGGTCGTCGGTTCGGCGATCGTCGGGCAGCTCTGGACGAAGCCGCAATACTTTCACGGGCGTCCGTCGGCGGCTG
>DATAQH010000341.1:0-2529 GCA_036264815.1 Candidatus Cybelea sp. | reverse complement strand
TAACGTCGCCGGCGGCGTTGCGACGCCGATCGGCGAGATTCTGGGAATTCTGCTCGACGCAGCGCGCCTGAGCGCAACGGTGACGGTCGATCGAACCTATTCGCGAGCCTCGGATATGCCGCGCGCCTTTGCCAGCATCGCGCGGCTGCGCGCCGCCGGCTACGTACCGGCCGTTTCGCTAGCGCAGAGCCTCACCGACGTTCTCGATTACTATCGGCGAAATCTCGTAACCGCAGAAGCGGTCTAGCGAACCGCTGGGGTTTTCCCTTAAACCGCAGCGAGCAGATCGGCGCTCAGCGCGTCGACGTCGACGCCGCGACCCTCCAGCCACGGGTGCTCTGCAAGAACGTTCGCGCAGTCGCCGATCCGATCGGCGAGCACGGCACGCGCTGCCAGACGCTCGTACCGTACGAAATGCTCGAGCGTCTGCAAAAGACGCGGGGCGAGGTTCGTGCGTCGCTCCAACCGCGTTCGAACTCCGTCGTGGAAGACGACCGGCTGTTCGAGGACGTCTTCGGCGGCCAAGAACGGCAGATACCCCTCGTTGCGCAGCGAGAGAAAGAACGTCGTCGAGGCCGGCAGGCCCGCGAGCGCGCCAACGTACGGAGCGACGGCGTCCGCATACCACGGAGTCGGCCGGCGCGCAAGTGCCTCGACGATCTCCTCGCGTCCGGCCGCGGCAAACGTTTTCATCGCCTCCCGTTGGATCGACGCAAGTTCGCTCGCGCGCGACGGCTGGGTGCGCTGCCGCAGCAGCGTCACGTCGGGTTCGTAGTGCAGGCTGAGATACTTTAAAGGAATCGCGTTGGTGGCGCGAATCAGCCGGCCCGTCGGAAAGGACGCGTCGCCGCACGTCGCGGCGTACTGTGAGACGAGATTCGTTCCGTCGACCGATAGATCGTCGAACCATCCGAGGTGATTGACGCCGGCATAGCTGAAGCGCACGCGTGCTACCGGCGCGCGCAGCGACGCGCAGGCCGCGCGCAGCGTGACCCACGGAAGCTCGCAGATGCCCGCGACGTCGAGCGACGGGAAGGCCGAGAGCGCGCACCTCACGAGCAGGCTCAGCGGCGCCGTCATCAGCAGAATCTTTGCTCGAGGGCAGCGCGCGTGGATCGCTTCGAGCGCCCGCGAGAGTTCGGGCCACGACCGCCAGGCCGCCGCGAAGCCTCCCGGTCCGAGCCCTTCGTCGCCGCAAAGGCCGTGGCGCAACGGAAAGGACTCGTCGCGCGCGCGGGCATCGTAGCCCCCGTAGCGCGCCTGCAGAATCACGACATCGGTACCCGCCAGATCCGCAAAATCCGTCGCGCATCGCGTGGCAATCCGCTCGCGCGAAAGGATGTCGATGGCGCGCCGCACCGCGGCAAGTCGGTCTTCGGAGCGCCCGATGAGGGTAACGTCGAGCTGGGTCGCGAGCGAACGCAGCTCGGGCGTCATGAAGAGCGCCGGAGTGCTGGCCGCGCTGCCCCCGACGATCGCGATCTTCAACGAACGGCCTCGCATTGCGCGCGGTAAAAAGCGGCCGCGCCGGCCAGGCAGACGTCCTCGATTTCGTCGTAAATTGTAAGACTGCCCCTGCTAAAGAGCGGGAACGCCTGCGAGCCCATCAGTTCGACGAGTTGCGTTGCTAGCACGTCGCGGTAGACGGGCCCGAGGCGCTGAGCAAAACCTCCGATCGCGACGACGCGATCGAGGCCGGCCGCGGCTACCAGCGCGGACAGCACCCGAGCAAGAGGCTGCGCGGCCACGCGAATTACGCAGAGCGCCCAGGCGTCGCCCTCGAGCGCCGCGGGGATCAGATGTTCCTCGTTGGTGATCTCGTCGGGCGCGGCGCCATCCTGCCGCGCGATGCGCGAGCTTGCGAAGGCCGCCGGTTCCGCGCGCGCCATTCGGCGCGCCAGCCGCTGCGTGCCGCGTCCCGACGAGATCGCGCCGAGATGCCCGCGGCCGCCGCAGTCGCACTCCGGCGCGCCGGGCGACGTATCGACGACGATGTGGCCGATCTCTCCGGCAAAACCCGTATCGAGGATTCGGTCCGGGTGGCGCCGATCGTAGAGTTTGCCACCGATTCCGCTGCTGACCGTGACGACGAAAAAGCGCTCGGCGTCGACGCGTTGCGAGAGATACCAAGCCGCCGCAGAGACGTCGTTGATCAGGTGCACGCGGCGGCCGGTTCGCGCGTGCAGTTCGCCGGCGATGTCGGGAATCGGACCGGCCCGCGCTCCGAGGATCGTCGGCGCGGCGAGAAGGCGGCAACGGGCGACGACCGGCCCCGGAACCGAAAAGGCGATCGCGTCGCCGGTATCGCCGCCGCCGCCCGCGTCGCGCACGTAGGCGGCGATCGAGTCGAGGATCGATTCCCAGACCTCCGCGCCGTTGGATTCGGAGTGAAGGTCGCTGATTTTTCGGCGCGCGTAGGAGCGCAGCTCTCCGTCGTCGTTCGCTACCGCGAGTCGAAGATGCGTCCCTCCGGCGTCTACCGCGATGACGGGCACGGCGCCGGCTTCCTAACTTGCCGCCGGCGTACTT